>CAYNGM010000051.1:0-10346 GCA_964396565.1 uncultured Anaerolineaceae bacterium
TCACCGCGGTCCTGCTCGTCCTCGCCGCCAACACCAGCTTCAACGCCTTCCCGCGGCTGCTCGCGATCCTTGCCCAGGACGGCCACATGCCGCGCCAGTTCGCGCTGCGCGGCGACCGGCTGGCCTTCTCCTACGGGATCGTCGTACTCGCCAGCGTGGCCGGCGGCCTGATCATCATCTTCGGCGGCTCCACCCACCTGCTCATCCCGCTGTATGCGGTCGGGGTGTTCATCGACTTCACGATCAGCCAGAGCGGGATGGTCCGGCACTGGCTGCGCGAGCGTGGTCCGGGCTGGCGGCGACGGCTGTCGATCAATGCCTTCGGCGCGATGCTGACCGCCGTCGTGGCGGTCATCGTGACCGGTGTCAAGTTCTGGGACGGAGCGTGGCTCGTGCTCGTGCTGATCCCGGTCCTGGTCATGATGATGTCGTTCATCCATCGTCAGTACGAGGCCCAGGCCAAGGAGCTCGAGGTCCGCGACGGCGGACCGCTCCCGGGCCCGCATCGCGAGCAGCGGGTGATCGTCCCTGTCAACGGCATCAACCGGGCGGTCGTCCAGGCGGTCAACTTCGGACGGACGATGAGCCGCGACATCCGGGCGGTTTTCGTGACCGACGACATGGACCATGCCGCGCAGCTCCGCACGCGCTGGGAACGCCAGCTCCCCGACGTGCCGCTGGTCATCGTCGAGAGTCCGTTCCGGGCGGTGACCTCCCCGATCGTCGCCTACCTCGATATCCTCGACCACGCCTGGCCGCCGGAGGTCGAGGCACCGGTCACCATCGTCGTCCTGCCCGAGTACGTTGCCCGCCACTGGTGGGACCGATTGCTGTATAACCAGACCGCAAAACGACTCAAGGCCGAACTCGTCGGACGCGACCACACGGTGATCGCCGACGTGCCATACCGCCGGGAGCGCTGAGACACAAGGCGACCCGGACGGGTCGTGGAACGGAGGGCAGGTGATCGGAGGTCAGCGCCCGCTCAAGGGTCGCAAGGCGGGCGACCGGCGAGTACGGGTGGATCGACCGCACGCCCCATTCTTCCGATATGCCGGCCCTGGCCAGCTGATCGCCAAACCGGCGGCGAGCGTCGAGCTGACGCCGACCGGGCGATTCTTCGCGCGCGTGCGCAGCATCGTGTTCGGTCGGCCGCTGTCCAGCGAGGAGGAGATCGGGGAACGACTGTCCAAGCGCAAGGCGCTGCCGATCTTCAGCTCGGACGCGATCAGCTCGTCGGCCTATGCGACAGAGGAGATCCTGCGCGTCCTCGTGCTAGCCGGCGCGAGCGCCGTCCTGTGGTCGGTCGAGGTCGCCATCGCCATCGCCATCCTGTTGACGGTCGTGTCGCTGTCATACCGTCAGGTCTGCCGCGCCTATCCGAGCGGTGGCGGTGCATATGTCGTCGCCAAGACGAACCTCGCGCCGTTGGCCGGTCTTGTAGCCGCCGCCGCACTGCTCATCGACTACGTGATGACCGTGTCGGTCTCGACCGCCTCGGCCATCTTCCAGATCCAGTCGATCATCCCCGAGGTCTACGACTACCGGATCGAGATCGCAGCACTGTCGATCACCCTGATCACCGTTGCCAACCTGCGCGGTCTGCGTGAGTCCGGGAACATCTTCGCGGTACCGACCTACCTGTTCGTGATCCTTGCCCTTGCGGTCATCGCCCTTGGTGGCTATCACATCCTGACCGGCACGGTGACCCAGGTTCCGGTGCGTCCCGACACCGTCCCTTACGGTGCCGAGGCGATCACGGTGCTGCTGCTCCTCAAGGCGTTCGCCGGTGGCTCCGTGGCGCTGACCGGCGTGGAGGCGATCGCCAACGGCGTCCCCGCGTTCAAGCCACCCGAATCGCGTAACGCCGCGAACACGATGACCGCGATGGCCGTGCTCCTCGGCGTCCTGTTCGTCGGCCTGACGGTCGTCGCCGTCCAGTTCGGGGTGCGCCCCACCGAGGAGGGCGGTCCATCGGTCGTGTCGATGATCGCGGGTGCCGTGTTCGGTGAGGGCTCCGTTCTCACGGCGGTCTTTGCGGTGAGCACCGCCCTGATCCTGTTCCTGGCCGTCAACACGAGCTTCAACGCCTTCCCGCGTCTTGCCGCGATCCTGGCCGAGGACGGCTATATGCCGCGCCAGTTCGCCTTCCGCGGAGACCGACTGGCCTATTCGTGGGGCATCGTCCTGCTCGCCGGCATCGCGTTCGGGCTGCTGTGGGCATTCGGCGGCGACACGCACGCGCTGATCCCGCTCTACTCGGTCGGCGTCTTCCTGTGTTTCACGCTGAGCCAGGTCGGGATGGTCATCCATTGGCGCAAGACGCGGGAGACCGGGTGGCACTGGCGCCTGGCGATCAACGCGTCGGGGGCAGTCCTCACTGCGGTCGTCCTGGGGGTCGTGGTGTTCGAGAAGTTCGCCGATGGCGCCTATCTCGTGGTGATCGTCGTCCCCCTGCTCGTGCTCATGATGGAGTTCATCCACCACCAGTACGGGCGCTCGGCGCGCGAGCTTGCAGTCGATCCCGAACTCGTGGTCCGCCCACCGCATCGCGAGGAGCGCGTCGTGGTCCCGATCCCGGGGCTCACTCGGGCGGCGGTCCAGGCGATCAACGTCGGACGCTCGATCGACGACGATGTCCGGGCGGTCTACATAACCGATGACATGAACGCCGCGACACAGGTCCGCGAAGTCTTCGAGCGCCAAGTCCCGGGTGTCCCGCTGGTCGTGGTCGAGTCACCGTACCGGGCGCTCGCGGGGCCGCTGCTCGCCTACCTCGACGTGCTCGATGCTGCCTGGCCCCCGGACAAGGCGGCTCCGATCACGTTCGTCATCATCCCGGAGTACGTGGCGCGGAGCTGGTGGGAGCGGATCCTCTACAACCAGGCATCCAAGCGTCTCCGCGCCCTGCTCCTGGGTCGTCCGCACACCGTCGTGGTCAACGTCCCCTATCGGCGCGAGGAGCCGGCGCTGTTCGAGGCGGCCCTCGGCGAGCACCGCGCCGAGTGAACCGGGGGTGGTATCGTGGCCGCCCATGTCCGACACCGACAAACCGGCGTTCCGGCGGGCCGTCGTCGCCCTGAGCGGCAGCCCGAGTGACGCCCGGATCACCCGCCTCGTGATCGACCAGGCGACCAGGCTCAAGGCCGAGGTCGTGGCCGTCCACGTCGTCGAGATCGACTGGACGTTGCCGCTCGATGCCGACATCGCCGGTCGATCGGAGGACGCCCAGCGTGTGCTAGACATGGCCGAAGGGATCGCCGAGAGCCACAAATGGCATATGGAGCCGGTCCTGCTGCAGGCCCGTGACGTCGGTGCCGCCATCGTCGACGAGGCGACGGAGCGTGGCGCGGACCTGCTCGTCGTCGGCCTGCCATACCGCAAGCGGTTCGGCGGCGAGTTCGCGATCGGCCGGACCATCCCGTACATCCTGCAGAACGCACCGTGCACGGTCTGGGTCGTGCGCGAGCCCATGAGTGAGGGGCCATCGTGAAGATCGTGATCGTCGGTTGCGGCCGGGTCGGTGCCGCCGCCGCGGAGATCTGGGACCGGGACGGCAACGAGGTCATCGTCCTGGACATCGTGACCAGGGCGTTCGAGCGACTGCCGTCGTCATTCGGCGGGACCGCCGTGCGCGGCGACGGAACGGACGAGGACGTCCTCCGGCGCGCCGGCGCCGAGGGTGCTGATGTCTTTCTGGCCATGACCGAGGGCGACAACCGCAACATCATGGCCGCCCAGATCGCGGCCGAAGTGCTCGGGATCGAGCAGGTCATCGCCAAGATCAACGATCCTGTGCGCGCCACCGCCTATGCGGAGCTCGGGATCGCGACCCTGTGTCGGACGGGGCTGATGGTCGATACGGTCAACGCCCATATCGGCCTTGGTCCGTCCGGTCTGCCGGGAATGCAGGCAGTGACCGGTCACCACCATCCGGTCGCGGCGGGGGCCGGTCCACACGGTCGGCTGGGAGCCACACCACCGGAGGTCGGACCGGCGGCCGGCGGGCTCGCGGACGGTTCGGGCGCGTTCCCGGGGGAGGACTGAACGATGTTCGTGCTGGTCGTCGGCGGCGGCAAGGTCGGCTACTACCTCGCCAAGGAACTCATCGATGCGGGGCACGAGGTCGCCCTGATGGAGAAGGACCCGACGCGGGCGCGTCAGATCGCCGATGAGATCGGTTCGATCGTGATCGCCCACGACGGATGCGAGGGCAAGTACCTGGGTGAAGCCGGCTGCAACCGGGCAGACGTGGTCGCTGCGGTCACCGGCGATGACGAGGACAACCTCGTGATCTGCCAGATGGCCAAGCACCATTTCGATGTCCCGCGGACCATAGCCCGGGTCAACAACCCCAAGAACGAGGTGCTCTTCCGGCATCTCGGCGTCGATGAGCAGGTCAGCCCGACACGGATGATCCTGGGCTCGATCGAGCAGGACATCCCCGTCCATGAGCTGCTCCACCTGGCTGCCCTGGGCGAGGGCGAGCTCGAGATCATCGAGGCGCATCTGCAGTCCGGCTCACCGGCCATCGGCCGAGCCCCGCGGGACCTGGACATGCCGGAGGGTTGTTCGCTGTTCGCGGTCATCCGCGACGGGGTGGCCGTGCCGCTTCGACCGGACAGCATCCTGCTCGAGGGCGACAAGGTGATCGCCATCGGGAAACAGGAATGCGAGGACCTACTGCACGAGCAGCTGATCGGCGACCCGGAGGCTGCTCCCACCCTGTAGCGTTGCCGACTCGTCGCGGCCCGACAGAGCGTCATGCCGTTGAACCATCGTCCCGGTCGGGAACTGCTCGGGCATCCTTCTTGACAATGACATTGTCAATGTTCTAGCATGCGAGTGTGTCCGAAACCCGGGGTATGACATGAACCCCGAGACCGACTGCACAGGAGGTGCATGGCATGACGATCGTGCGCCGTCCCTCGCCGCTGGGCGAGCTCGTCTCGCTCCGCCAGGCGATGGATCGGCTCTTCGAGGACAGCTTCGTACGGCCGCGCCCGTTCGGGATCGGCTTCAGCGAAGGTGTCGCCAACATCCCCCTGGATATCGCAAGTACGGCCGACGCGCTGATCGTGGATGCCGAACTGCCCGGCGTTCGACCCGAGGATGTGGATATCACCGTCGAGGACGGGACCCTGACCATCCGCGCCGAAACTCGGTCGGAGCGGCAGACCACCGAGGGGGAAGCCCTGGTCAGTGAGATCCGCCATGGCGCGGTGAGTCGCGTAGTCACACTGCCGACCGGCCTTGAGCCCGATCGGGCGACCGCGACGTTCGAGCACGGCGTTCTGCACCTGGACATCCCTCGCGCCGAGGCCGTGAAACCACGCCAGATTCGCATCACGCCGACCATCGAAGGTGCGACCACAGTGACCGCATCCGGGATACCCGAGTCGCCGACCGTCATCACGCCGGCCGGGACCGAGGCCACGAAGGCCAAGGGCGGCACCTGATCGATGGCGTCATTCCGGCCGGAACGTGACCCGTCACGCCCCGTCTACGTGATCAGCGTGGCGGCCAGCATCGTCAGCGCACATCCGCGTACCCTGCGGATCTACGAGGACGAAGGGCTGCTCTGTCCGGCCAGGACGCCGACGAACATCCGCCTGTACAGCGAGAACGACATCCGGCGGATCCTGTGGATCCGCCACCTCACCCGTGAGCGAGGCGTGAACCTCGCGGGCATACGCATCCTTTTCGAGCTCGAGGAGCGTCTCGGTGCTCGCATCCTGGAGGCGCTCTACGCCGAAGGGACCGGTGACGCCGAGGCGACCCGCCGACCCGATCCGCTGTCGACACCCGCACCAGGACAGCAGACGACCCACACAGATCCAGATGTCCATGACCGAGCCTCGGCCGACCAGACGGTCGGGGCGTCGGTCGAGAGACCAGACATCGAGCCCTCGACGGAGCATCGCCCCGCCGAACCAGTCACCCGAACGAGGAGATCCTGATGGCCAAACGACCGTCCGAACCGGTCGAGGCACCACCCGCGGAGGACACCGCGGGCGGTCGTCGTGAACTGCCCCTTGTCGCCCTCCGCGAGACGGTCATCTTCCCGGAGATGATCGTGCCGCTCCAGGTCGGTCGAGAGAAGAGCGTCAGCGCGCTCAACGCTGCCGTCGCCGACGGCGGACCCATCGCGCTCGTCACCCAGCGCCAGCCGGAGCAGGAGGACATCAGCGATCCCTCCGAGCTGTACACGGTGGGCACGTTGGCCAAGATCGCCCAGGTCGTCCAACTCCAGGACGGTACCGTCCGCGCGATCGTGCAGGGCCAGTCGCGCCTGCGCCTGCATGGCTTCAGCGTGACCGAGCCATACCTTCGTGGTGACATCGAGGAACTCCCCGACATCACGCCGGAGGGCCTCGAGACCCAGGCGCTGATGCGTACGGTCCAGGCCCAGATCGAGCAGTACGTCGCCAACGGCGCACCCGTCCCGCCCGAGGCCGCCGTCGCCGCCCGCAACATCACCGAACCCGGCCTGCTCGCCGACATGGTCGCGTACAGCCCGGACATGACTACCGAGCAGCGCCAGGAGCTGCTCGAGACGATCGACGTCGCCGAGCGGCTCAAGCTCGTCGCCGACTTCCTCGCCCACCAGATCGAGATCCTCGAGCTCAAGGGCAAGATCCAGTCCGAGGTCAAGTCCGAGATGGACAAGACCCAGCGCGAGTACATCCTGCGCGAGCAGCTGAAGGCCATCCAGCGCGAGCTCGGCGAGGACGACCCGCAGCAGGCCGAGATAAACGAGCTTCGCGAGAAGGTCGAGGCGGCCGGGATGCCCGACGAGATCAAGGCCCGGGCGATCAAGGAGATCGACCGGATGAGCCGCATCCCGGCGGCGTCGCCAGAGGTGGGCGTCATCCGCACCTACGTCGACTGGCTGGTCGGTCTTCCGTGGAACGTCTCGACCGATGACCAGCTCGATATCAGGGAAGCCGCGCGTATCCTCGACGAGGACCACTACGGCCTCGAGAAGATCAAGGAACGGATCCTCGAGTATCTCGCCGTCCGGACCCTGGCCGATGAGATCCGCAGCCCGATCCTCGCCTTCGTCGGACCACCCGGCGTGGGCAAGACCAGCCTGGGCAAGTCGATCGCCAAGGCGATGGGCCGCAAGTTCGTGCGGATGAGCCTCGGCGGCATCCACGACGAGGCGGAGATCCGCGGCCATCGACGCACCTATATCGGCGCCCTGCCCGGTCGGATCATCCAGAGCATCAAGACCGCTGGCTCCAACAACCCGGTATTCATGCTCGACGAGGTGGACAAGATCGGCATGGACTTCCGCGGCGACCCGTCGTCGGCGCTGCTCGAGGTCCTCGATCCGGAGCAGAACAACACCTTCCAGGACAACTACCTCGAGGTGCCGTTCGACCTCTCCAAGACCCTCTTCGTGGCCACGGCCAACCTGCTCGATCCGATCCCGGCGGCGCTGCGCGACCGGATGGAGATCGTCCAGCTGCCGGGCTACACCGAGCAGGAGAAGATCGAGATCGGGAAGCGCTTCCTGATCCCCAAGCAGATGCACAACCACGGCCTGTCGGCCAGGCACATCGAGATCACCGACGCGGCGATGACCGAACTCGTGCGCTCGTACACCCACGAGGCCGGCGTGCGCAACCTGGAGCGTGAGATCGCCAACGTCATGCGCAAGGTCGCCCGCCGGGTCGCCGAGGGCCGCAAGCGCAAGACCGTGATCGACGTGCGCAAGCTCAACGAGTTCCTCGGGCCACAGCGCTTCGAGTACGGGGAGCTGGAGGCCGAGGACCAGATCGGCTCGGCGACCGGCCTTGTCGTGACCGAGGTCGGTGGCGACGTGGTGGCCATCGAGGTGACCCGCATGGAGGGCAAGGAGGACTTCATCCTGACCGGCCAGCTTGGCGAGGTCATGCGCGAGAGCGCTCGCGCCGGTCTGTCCTGGACACGCGCCAACGCACGGGCCCTCGGCATCGAGCGCGAGATCTTCGAGACCAACACCCTGCACATCCACGTCCCGGCCGGCGCCATCCCCAAGGACGGTCCATCGGCGGGCATCACCATGGCCACCGCCATCGTCAGCGCGCTGACCGGCATCCCCGTCCGCAAGGACGTGGCGATGACCGGTGAGATCACCCTGCGTGGCCGGGTCCTCCCGATCGGTGGGCTCAAGAGCAAGATCCTCGCGGCTCACCTGTCGGGGGCCAAGACCGTGATCCTGCCGCGCAAGAACGAGAAGGACCTGCGGGACATCCCGGAGGAGATCCGCAAGTCGATGAAGCTGATCCTCGTCGACTCCATGGACCAGGTCCTGGAGGCGGCGCTGCGGCGCAAGCCGAAGCCGCTCCCCGTCGCGCCTCCGAAGGCGGTCAAGGGCGACGATCCCACGGGTTCGGACCCGGTCAAGGGGTCCAGCGTGCGACGGAGCTTCCCGCCGACCGAACAGCCACCGATCGTCGTCTCGGGCTGACTGGAGGGGAACGGGTCGTCGCCATGGAATACCAGGACTACTACAAGGTCCTGGGCGTGCCGCGGACGGCGACCCAGGACGAGATAAAGAAGGCGTTCCGCAAGCTCGCCCGCAAGCATCATCCGGACACCAACAAGGATGACGCCGGAGCGGAGCGCCGCTTCAAGGAGGTCAACGAGGCCAACGCTGTGTTGTCCGACCCGGAGAAGCGCAAGTTGTACGACCGGCTCGGCGCGGACTGGGAGGCCTACGCCCGAGCTGGCGCCACGGCTGGCCGTGGGGCGCCTGGCGCTGCGGGCGGCAGCCCGTTCGCCGGGTTCTCGGGGTTCGGTGGATCGGGCGGCAACGTCCGCTACGAGTTCCACTCGACCGGTGATGCCAGCGACTTCAGCGACTTCTTCAACGCCTTCTTCGCGGGCGGCGCCGC
Source organism: uncultured Anaerolineaceae bacterium (assembly GCA_964396565.1). Taxonomy (GTDB): domain Bacteria; phylum Chloroflexota; class Limnocylindria; order Limnocylindrales; family CSP1-4; genus SPCO01. The sequence goes on from CAYNGM010000051.1 coordinate 8,886, forward strand.
GGCACGGGACACGGGGGGCGGTCGTGGCCGGCGTAGCGCGGGCGGCCCAACCTTCGAGGACATCCTCGCGGGGATGGGGGTGGATGCGAGCAGCACGGGTAGCCATCAGGCGGCAGGCGGCCAGGGAGCGGCCGGTCAGCCTCGCCATGCGAGCACGCGTGGGCCGGCGCGACCGGCGGCCGAGGCCGTCGCCGAGATCAACCTCGATGAGGCGTTCCACGGCACGACCCGCCTGGTCGAGGTTGACGGCAAGCGTCTCGAGGTCAAGATCCCGCGTGGTGCCTCTGACGGGACGCGGGTCAGGCTGACCGGCAAGGCACCGGGTGGCGGTGACCTGCACGTCGTGGTCAGGATTGCCCCCGATCGGGTCTTCACCAGGCGGGGTGCCGACCTCGAGCGCGAGATCCAGATCACCCTGGGCGAGGCGCTCCTGGGGGCGGAGATCCCGGTCCGCTCACCCAAGGGTCGGGTCCTCCTGACGGTGCCGCCCGGAACCTCCACCGGCCGCACGTTCCGTCTCCGCGGCCGGGGCATGCCCCACGTCCGGACGGACGGCTACGGGGACCTGCTGGTCAAGATCCGCGTGGTCATGCCCAAGGAACTCTCCGACGAGGCACGCGAGGCGGCGCGCCATTTCATCGAACTTGCCGACCAACCCGACCCACGAAGCCACGAGACCTGACATGCAACTCGATCGTTTCACCCAGAAGGCCCAGGAGGCCATCGTCGCCGCCCAGGAACTCACCGCTCGTCTCGAGTCCCCGGTCCTGGATGTCGAGCACCTGCTCAGTGCACTCGTCGAACCCGACGACGGCATACCGGCCGAAACACTCCGGCGCCTCGGCGTGGACCTGCCCGCCTTCCGCGGCGAGGTCGCCGCGACCCTCGCCCGACGAGCTCGGGTGCAGGGCGGCTCGCGCTCGCTCGACCCGCGGGCCAAGACCGTCGTCGAGCGGTCTGCCGAGGAGGCACGTCGGCTGGGCGACGAGTACGTCAGCACCGAGCACCTGCTGCTCGGCACAGCCGAAGCCGGCGGCGAGGCCCAGTCCCTGCTGGAGCGCCATGGGGCCGGCCGTGAGCAGATCCTGGGCGCACTCCAGACCGTCCGCGGTGGCCAGCGGGTCACCTCGCCCAACCCGGAAGGGACCTACGCCGCCCTCGAGAAGTACGGCCGTGACCTCACCGCCGAAGCACGCTCGGGCAAGCTCGATCCGGTCATCGGTCGCGACGACGAGATCCGCCGGACCATCCAGGTCCTGAGTCGCCGGACCAAGAACAACCCGGTCCTGATCGGTGAGCCCGGTGTCGGCAAGACCGCCATCGTGGAGGGGCTCGCCCAGCGCATCGTCCGGGGCGATGTCCCCGAGACGCTCAAGGACAAGCGTGTGGTCGCGCTCGATCTTGGAGCACTGATCGCCGGCGCCAAGTTCCGCGGCGAGTTCGAGGAGCGCCTGAAAGCCG
>CAYNGM010000052.1:0-10333 GCA_964396565.1 uncultured Anaerolineaceae bacterium
CGCCGTGTACAGCAGCACGACCACGAACAGCAGACGCAGGATGCGCAAGTCGACATGGTGCCCGAACCGTGACCCGATCGTCGCCCCTGCGAACACACCGATCGCGACCGGTCCGGCGACATACGGGTCGATCTGGCCGCGCGTCAGGTAGATGACCGCGCTGGCGGCCGCGGTGATCCCGATCATGAGGTTGCTGGTGGCCGTCGCGGTTCGCAATGGGACGCCCATCCCGAGGTGCATCAGCGGGACCTTGATGATCCCGCCGCCGATGCCGAGCAGCGCCGAGATGATCCCGGCACCCGTCGCCCCGGCGATCCCGAAGCCGAGGTGCCTGACCACATAACCCTCGCCCGACAGGTCCGCGACCAGTGCGCCCATCCGGCCAGCCGGGACCTCGGCGGCCGGGGACGGCACCGCCTCGCCGGAAGCCCTCGAGGCGTCTGCTGCGGGCGCTGAAGCCGTGGCTGGCGAACCGGGCGCGGCTGGCACAGCGGGCGCGGCCGGCGTCGGAGTCCGACGCGGTCGGGCCATCGTGAACGCGACGTACAGCATGAGCAGGGCGAACAGGACCGATAGCAGGCGCTCGTCGATGGCGAATGCCACCAGACCTCCCACCAGCGCACCCGTGGCCGTGAACAGCTCGAGGGTCATGCCGAGGCGCAGGTTGGCGACGTGGCGCTCCAGATAGACGCCGGCCGCCGCGCTGCTGGTCATGATCACCGAGACCAGCGAGACCCCGACCGCGGTCCGCAGGTCAAGCCCGAAGCCGAGGGTCAGGAGCGGCACGATGAGCACGCCGCCGCCGAGTCCCAGGAGCGACCCGAAGACACCGGCTGCGGCCCCACCGACTAGGAGGAGCAGGCCGTCGATCACTTCGGGGGTGCTCCCACCGGAGACGACGGTCGCGCGGCCTCAGGCACCGCCGCTAAGGGCGCAGGTGCTGCGGGGCGTACGGGAGCAGGGCGACGTGTCGGGCACGCTTGAGGGCGATGGCCAGGGCTCGCTGGTGACCGGCACACGTGCCGGTCTTGCGGCGCGGCTCGATCTTGGCTCGCTCCGACAGGTAGCGGCGGAGGCGATTGACCTCCTTGTAGTCGATGGTGGTCGTCTTGTCCGCGCAGAAGGCGCAGACCTTGCGGCGACGGCGGTCCCGGTAGAAGTCGTCGCGCTTGCGTGATCGGGTGGGCGGCATCGGTCAGTGTCTCCTGATCAGAAGGGCCGTTCGTCGTGCTGTGTGTCGTCGGCAGGTGCGCGTGTCGGGCGAACGGCCGTGCCGCCGCCTCCGCCGCCTCCGCCACCGGAGAACGAGCCGGCATTGCCGGATGGGCCGCCGAACGACCCCTCCTCGTCGCGACCGCGGCGCTCCAGCGCGATGACGTTGTCAGCGGTGATCTCGAGGGAGATGCCCTTGGATCCGTCCTTGCGCTCGAACTCCCGGGTGCGGAAGCGTCCCTCCACGAAGACCCGGTTACCCTTGCGGAACTGCTCCGCTGTCCGCTCGGCACGGTCGCCCCAGACGGTCACCCGGAACCAGTCTGTTGCTTCGTCCGACCACTCACCGGTGGCCTGGTCGCGCGTGCTGTGGGTGACAGCCACGCTGAACTCGGTCACGGCTCGCCCGTTCGGCGTGTAGCGCATCTCGGGATCACGCCCGAGATTGCCGATGATCATCGCCTTGCTGAAGGCCATCGTGCGGCGCTCCTCAATCGATGGCGGCCGGGGCCGCTTCGCTCTCGGATTCGTCGATCCGTTCCGAGCCGTCGTCCTCGTCCTCCTCGTCCTCGAGGGAGGGCAGCTCGCGGTCGTCGTCCAGCAGTTCGCCATCGGCGTCATCGCGTCGACCGGGCTTGACCGGACGTTCGTCGCGGGTCACCAGGTGGCGGAGGACTTCCTCGGTGATCAGCAGGCCGTGCTCCAGTTCGCGGAGCGCTTCACCAGGGGCCGAGAACAGGATGATGTGGTACGACCCCTCGCGATGGCGGTCGATCGGATACGCCAAGCGGCGGCGACCCCACGGGGCGACCTTGAAGATCTGGCCACCGGCGGCCGTGATCTGGCGAGTGGTGCGATCGATGACAGCCTGGCTCCGATCGTCCGGGACATCCGGACGGATCACGAGCATGAGTTCATATCGGCGCATGTGCGCAACGACTCCTTCCAATGGGGATGCCCCGTTGACGTCGACGTGTCGCCGATCGGCACGGAGCGGAAAGGAAACGGGCGGTAGTCTAGCACGTGCCGTCAGGAAAGCCCCTCGGGCGATGTATCCTGCGCACTACCCTCGCACTCATCGCAGCCCGCGTTCGGGAGGACACGTGCCCGCCAGTTCCATCCTGCTCATCGAGACCGCCGGCCGCGTCGATGACTCGCTAGCCCCGATGCTCTCGCGATCTGGCTATGCCGTGACTGCCACGATCGACCCGGACGAGGGTTTTGGCCAGGTCGTCAACCATCAGATGGTGGTCCTCGACCTCGAGGGCGGTGGCGACGGGCGGGGCCTCGCCCTGTGCCGCGAGATCCGTGGCACACCGGCCATGACCAACGTCCCGGTGCTGTGCGTGGCGGCGAGCGACGATGTCGAGGCGCGCATCGGGTTCCTCGAGGCCGGTGCCGACGATGTCATCGGGCGTCCGTTCGATGCCCGCGAGGTGGAGGCGCGCGTCGAGGCCCTGCTCCTGCGCTTCCAGCGCTCCCGCGACATGACCTCGGTCGTCTCGGCGGACGGCCTTACCGTGTCGCGCGCCCGGCGCGTCGTGGCCGTCTACAGTCCCAAGGGTGGCGTCGGAACCACCACCATCGCGACCAATATCGCCGTGGTCGCCGCGGGCCGTGGCTCGGATCGGGTCGTCCTGGTCGATCTCAACCTCCAGTTCGGCGGGGTCGCGATGCACCTGGACCTCGATCCGAAGCAGACCCTCTACGACGTGGTCCGGGATGAGGCCGCGCTGCGCGAACCCGAGCTCCTGCGGACCTACGCAGCGCGACACGACTCCGGATTGCATGTCCTGGCAGCGCCATCCACGCCGGAAGCAGCGGAACTGATCACACCGGACCATGTGGCACACCTGATCGGCACCCTGTTCGAGGGCTACGACGCGGTGGTCATCGACTGCGGCTCATATCTCGACGAGCGTGTCCTCAACGTCTTCGCTGCCGCCGAGACGATCGTCCTGCCGGTCTATCCGGAGATGTCCGCCCTGCGTTCGATGCATGGGCTGCTCGAGTACCTGACCGAGGCCGGCTCGATCGGCGGCAAGGCGACGTTCGTACTCAACCACCTGTTCGCCCGCGACATCCTCAAGCCGCGCGACATCGAGGCCGCGCTGGGAACGAGGATCTCGCTTGATCTTCCCTACGACCCGTTCCTGTACATCAAGGCGGTCAACGAGGGCGTACCGATCGTACTGGGCGCGCCCCGCTCGCCCGCCGCTGAGCAGTTCGTCAAGCTGAGCTCGACCGCCTTCGGCCAGGAGGGCTATACGGTGCCGAGCATCGAGAAGCGCGGCGGGCTGTTCGGGCGCCGACGCGGCCGCTGACCGCCCCGCACGCAAAGCACTACCTGACGCTGCTCGCGAACTGGCGCTGTTCGCGGCCCCCGATCCGCGCTCAGCCGATCGCCTGCCGCACGAGCGCCTCGATCCGGTGCTCGACCTCGGCCGTCAGCTCCGTCACGGCAAAGCCGGTCGGCCACATCGGTCCGTGGTCAAGGCGCGCCTCATCGGTGAACCCGAAGGTCGAATAGCGCGACTTGAACTTGTCCGCCGCCTGGAAGAAGCAGAGCACCTTCCCATCCTTCGCGTAGGCCGGCATCCCGTACCACGTTCGCGGCGCCAACGCCGGGGCGCAGGCAGCGACGATCGCGTGGATACGCTCGGCGATAGCCCGCTCCGATCCCGCCATCTCGGCGATCTTGGCCAGGACGTCACGCTCTCCTGCCTCGCGGCTCGCGTCGGCCTTCGACTCCCGGGCGCGCTCGCGCATCGCGGCCTTCTCTTCGGCGGTGAAACCTCCGCCGGCGTTACGGCTCGCGCCGCTCCTGGTGGTCTTAGTGGTGTCAGTCATCGTTCTGGCTCCTTGCTGCATGTCGGCTTGATCGGTCCCGATCGTACGCAGGCACCCTCACCATGGCTTCTCGATTCCTGCTCGAAGCGAGTGGTGTGGTGGTGCCGGAGCCGAGGTTCGAACTCGGACGCCCTTGCGGGCGGCGGAGTTTAAGTCCGCTGCGTCTGCCTGTTCCGCCACTCCGGCGTGGGATGCCAAGCGTAGCCCGTCGGGATAGCGAACGACCGGCGACGCAGGGACCACGGCCCACCAGCGGTCAGGCGGTCGCCCACGACTCGTCCGGCTCGGCCGTGGCCAGGTCCAGGGCGCGCAGCGACGGCATCGTCACGGCGACCAGGGCGACGACCCCGAGCGTCAGGACTGCGCCGCCGACCACCGCCGGGACCGTTCCGAACAGCCTGGCGACGACGCCGCTCTCGAAGGCGCCGAGCTCGTTGGAGGCCCCGACGAAGACCCAGTTGACCGAGGCGACTCGCCCACGCAGGCGCTCCGGTGAAAGCACCCGCAGGACGGTCGCACGGATGACCACGCTGACCCCATCGGTCAGGCCGCTGAAGAACAGGGCGAGCAGCGACAGCCAGAAGGCAGTGGACAGCCCGAACACGATCATGCTCACGCCAAAGCCGGTCACGCACAGCAGCAGCGTTGCGCCGGCGTGTCGTGTCGGTGGATAGCGGGTGGCGAGCAGCATGGCCAGCAGGGCCCCCACCGACGGCACGGTCCGCAGGATGCCCAGACCGGCCGCACCCACGTGGAGGATGTCGGTGGCGAACACCGGCAGCAGCGCGATCGCACCACCGAAGAAGACCGCAAACAGGTCGAGCCCCATCGAGCCCAGCAACGCTGGTGTGCGCCTGACGTAGCGCCAACCCTCGAGCAGGCTCGTCACCAGGCGCTCACCCTCGACCCGCTCCGGCATCGGCTTGCGCGCTATGAGCAGGATCGATCCCGTGGATATGGCCAGCACAACGGCCAGCATCGCGTATGTCGCCGCGATACCGACGATCGAGGCAGCGAGGCCGCCGATCGCCGGTCCCAGGATCGAGCCGGCCTGACTTGCGGTGCTCACGTAGGACACGCCACGTACGGCCTCCTCGCGGGGGATGACCTGCGCCTCGAAGGCGGACACCGCGGGACGTTCGAAGCCCGATGCCACCCCGGCGATGAAGATGACGGTGAGGATGGCGGGGAGCGCGATCGAGCCATGTGCGGTGAGGGCGGCGAGGGTAGCCGCGCACAGCGTCGCCACGATGCTCGTTACCAGGATTATCGAACGGCGGTCGTGTCGATCGGCGATATGCCCGCCGAACAGCATCAGCGACAGCGCCGGGATCGCCTCCACCAGACCGAGCATGCCGAGCGCCAGCGGGTCTCCGGTCAACTGGTACGTCTGGAACCCGACGATGGTGACGAAGGCGCTGCCCGACAGTGAGAACGTGTGACGCAGGAGCAGGAGCGCCCGGAACTCGCGGTCCCGGAGCAGTGGCGAGGTCACGGCCCTCCCGTCGGCGTGGACTGTGTCGAAAAGACGACGACCCGCCGTCCGGTCCGGCGGGCCGCAGGTGGTCGAGGCCAGTAGTCGAGATTGTGGAGGCGACGAGCGGATTCGAACCGCTGAATAGAGGTTTTGCAGACCTCCGTGTTAAGCCACTTCACCACGTCGCCAGGACGATCTCACCGGGTCAGCGCCCAGCGCTGTTGGCTGCCCCTCGAGGATTCGAACCTCGGTTCACGGATCCAAAGTCCGCTGTCCTACCACTAGACGAAGGGGCAGCGGTACGTCCTGCGAGGGAGAGTGGAGCGGAAGACGGGACTCGAACCCGCGACCCTCACCTTGGCAAGGTGATGCTCTACCAACTGAGCCACTTCCGCTCGGTACGACGACCACCCCGAGAGGTGGTGCCGAGAGCCAGAATCGAACTGGCGACACCGCGATTTTCAGTCGCGTGCTCTACCAACTGAGCTATCTCGGCCCGATGGCCAACCAGGCTGGCTGCCCGCCGGCGGTCCGCAGGATACCACGCGTCTTCCGCGGCGCGCCACCGACCGATCCGGGCCGCCGTACGACGTCTCCCCTACTCGAGACCGGCGAGTCGCGCGGCATCCGTCCCGCCCAGTGGCGGATCGCCGGTCAGCTCACGCAGTCGATTGATCCGGTCGAGGATCGGCGGGTGCGTGGACATCAGGCTGGATGAACGCGCCTCGAATTTCTTGATCGGGTTCGTGAAGTACATGTGCTGGGTGCCACGGTTGGCGACCTCCAGGACCTCCGGGTCGCCGGAGATCTTGGCCAGGGCCCGCTCCAGGCCATACGGGTTACGAGTCAGCTCGACTGACGAGGCATCGGCGAGATATTCACGCTGGCGGCTGACGGCGAGCTGGATGAAGCGGCTGATGAGCGGGGCCAGGATGGCCAGCGCGATGGCGACCAGGAAGATGATGGCCTGGGCACCGCCACCTCCGCCGTCGCGGTCCCGCCCACGACTCCCGCCACCCCAGAAGGTGAAGCGCAGGAAGAAGTCGGCAAGGATGGCGATCGCCCCGACCATCACCCCGACCACGAGCGAGAACCGGATGTCGAGGTTCCGTACGTGCGAGAGCTCGTGCCCGATGACTCCCTGGAGCTCCTCGCGATCGAGCTTCTGGAGAAGGCCCGTGGTGACCGCCACCGAGGCGTGCTTTGGGTCCCGACCGGTGGCGAAGGCGTTGGGGGCGGTGTCCTCGATGATGTAGACGCGCGGCATCGGGACGTTGGCTGCGGTCGCCATCTCGCGCACCACGTTCATGACCTGCGGCGCGGACTGATCATCGATCTCGCGCGCCCCGCTGACGGCAAGGACCAGCGAGTCGCCGGCGAAGTACGTCCCGACACCGGCGAGTGACCCGAGCGCGACCGCGCCGATGGTCGTGAAGATCCCGCCGGCTGGGTCGCCGAACATCGCCCAGCCGACGACGAATCCGAGCAGCGCCAGCAGCGCCACGACGAACCCTGCCATCAGGAAGGAGTTCCGCCGATTGGCGGCTATCTGGTCGTAGAACGTGGTCCCGGCCACGGGCCCTCCCGCGGACGGTGCGTCAGCTCAGGCTGAGGTCGACGTTGGGGACGTTGGCGGCCTCGGGCTCGGCATCGAAGAACTCGCGCTTGGTGAACCCAAGGGGTCCGGCGATCAGCACGCTGGGGAATGTGGCGATGGCGGTGTTGTAGTCGAGGACGGTCGCGTTGTAGTGCTGGCGCGAGAACGAGATCTGGTTCTCGGTCGTGGTCAGCTGCTCCTGGAGGCTCAGCACGTTCTCGTTCGCCTTGAGTTCCGGGTAGTTCTCGACGACCGCGAACAGCGAGCGCAGGGTGCCGGTCAGGGCGTTCTCGGCGGCGGCCTGCTGGGCCGGGCCCTGGGCTCCCGCGGCGACGGCCGCTGCCCGAGCGTTGGTGACGTCGGTCAGGACCTTCTGCTCGAAGCCCATGTAGCCCTTGACCGCGTTGACCAGGTTGGGGATCAGGTCGTGGCGACGCTTCAGCTGGACTTCGATCTGGGCAAAGGCCTCGTCGATGCGCAAACGGCGCTGGACCAGGCCGTTGTAGATCCCGATCACCACCACCACCAGGATGACGATGATCGCGATGATGATGATGACTGTGAGGTCCATACCCCTCCTCCGGTCGGCGGCACCGACGGTCCGCGTGTGACGCAGTCTAGCAGTGGGCGGTGAGGGACTCGAACCCCCGACATCCTCGGTGTAAACGAGGCGCTCTGACCGACTGAGCTAACCGCCCGTGGATGCGAGCATAACGCTCACCCGAAACGAAGACGACCGCCGGTGATCGGCAGTCGTCAGCATCGGCGGGGTGGTGCCCAGGCCGGGACTTGAACCCGGATGAGTTGCCTCATACGCCCCTCAAACGTACGCGTATACCAATTCCGCCACCTGGGCACAGGTGTCGCCGTCTTCGGGTCCGTGGGAGGGAGTGGTACCGAGGGAGGGACTTGAACCCACACGACCTTGCGGCCACTAGGTCCTGAACCTAGCGCGTCTGCCTATTCCGCCACCTCGGCATGGACCCGAACGACCGCGTCAGCGGCCGTCGGCGAGGCGCCATGTTAGCACATCCCAGAATCGGTCCGAAGGGTCCCCGACCTGCCGGACGACGGGTCCCCCGAGCGCGTCACGGACGACCAGTGTCTCGTTCGCGAACACCAGTGGCAGGAGATAGCGTCCGCTCGCAAGCCGCTGTTCAAGGGCCGTGTACGCAGCCTTGCGAGCCTCGTCGGTTCCCGGTGTTCGGGCGGCCGCCAGGAGCTTGTCGAGGTCCGGGTCCTGGAGGCCTATCACGTTGGAGCGACCGGACAGCGTCTGGCTCGACGCCAGGAGCGGATACAGGTCGGGATCCAGCCCGATCGAAACGTCAGCGACTGCGGCGGCGAAGTCACCCTTGGCCAGACGCTCCGAGACGAACTCGCCGGGTGGCAGGGCGAGGTGCGTAGCGCCAAGGCCGATGGCCTTCCAGTCGGCCACGACGCTCGCGGCAGCAGCGAAGGCTCCCGGGTTCGCTTCCTCGGTCGGCGAGAGGACCTCGATCGATAGCGGGTCCTTCGCCTTCGGCAGGTACCAGCCATCGGCCTTCTTCGACCACCCGGCCGCCTTGAGGGCCCGCTCTGCAGCCTTGGGATCTGCCGGTACGACGGGGACCGCCGATGCGTCGAACAGCGCGGAGGTCGGGGGCACGGCATTCGCAGCTATCTCAGCCGACCCGCCGTAGTCATCGTCGATGATCGCCTGCCGATCTATCGCGGCGAGGAGAGCGGTTCGCACCGCGGCATCGGCGAACTCGGGGTGCGTCGGTCGCAGGTTGAGCAGGGCGGTGGTCAGAGTCGAGCCCGGATATCTGAGCAGTCGGCTCCCGGCGGTCGCGCCGAGCTCTGCGGCGAGCGCCGGCGGCAGACCAGAAGCTCCATCGAGGCGGCCCGCGCGATAGTCGTCGGCCAGGTCATCCGGATCGTCGTAGAACCGGAATTCGATCCCGGCCAGATACGGCACCGGTCGCTGGGGACGGATGGTCGGGGCTGCCGTCGTCAGCGAATCGGTCGCGAAGGCGGACGGGGCCCCCTCCGCTTCCGGCACTGCCGCCCCAAGCGCCGGGACGAGGGTCGCCCCGGTCGACGTCAGGTCGACGAGCGCGAACGGGCCTGAGCCGACCGGCTGCCGGCCAAACGGATCGTTCGGCAGCATCGTGACCGGGACATCAGCCAACAGATGGGCTGGCGCGATGGGCTGCGTCAGGGCCTGGAGGAACCCACCGAGCGGGGTGTCGAGCGTGAACGTGACAGTCTGTGGATCGATCGCCCGGACGGTCACCTCGCTCCATGACCCGGCCGCCGGACCGGAGTAGGTCGGGTCCTGGAGGGTCTGGATCGTGAACACGACGTCATCCGCCGTGACCGGTTCACCGTCGTGCCAGCGGGCGTCGTCGCGGAGGGTGACCGTCCACGTCGTCCCGGTCGCATCTACCGACCAGTGCGCGGCAAGGTCGGGAACGACGGTACCACCGGGGCCGTTGCGTACGAGTCCGGAGAAGACCAGCGCGACGAGGTCCCTGTCCGCCTGGGTCTGGGCGGTCAGCGGACTGACCGAGGTCGGGGCGCCAAGAACGCCCTCGACGTAGGCACGAGCGGCTGCCGGAGGCTCGGTCGCAGCGGGCGCCGGCGAGGCGGACGCGGTGGCGAAGGACGACTGGATGGCCGGGGCGCCGATGAGGCCCGCAACTAGCACGAGCAGCACGACGAGGGCCCCGACCACGAACGTATCGGTTCGGGTCATGGATCTCCCTGCGCCGGGTCGCGGTGGGCCGCCGCGGCCGTCCCGTCAGGTGGTGACGACGGGGGCGAAGATGAACGAGGCGAGGCTGAAGACGACGAACAGCACCAGCAGCACGATGGTGAATTGCCACAGCCTGCGTTCCACACCACGCCTGCTGCGGTAGACGGCGGAGTCGCCGCCGAAGGTCCCGGACAGGCCGGTCCCGCGTGCCTGGAGCAAGATCGCGGCGATCAGCGCGATGCTGACGAGGATCTGGCCGAGGGCCAGCATCGGGTTCACGTGTGGTTGGTCCTCCGTCTGGTGCGCGGGCGATGCTACCACAGGGTGGGACGGGACCGGGGCGGTCGGGCGGCCGGCACCGGCCGAGACCGGGGCGAGCCGGGCGGATCAGTCAGCCGTCCGTGATGGACCGGCCGTGATGGACCGATACGGCACGGACGGACTCAGTCGGTCGGCT
>CAYNGM010000053.1:0-4743 GCA_964396565.1 uncultured Anaerolineaceae bacterium
AGCATGTAGGCGAGCGTCGGTGCGACATCGATGGTCCGCGCCGAGATCGTCCGATGGGTGATACCGCGTCCACCGGCAAGGAAGGTCGCCCGCATGTTGACCGAGGCGCCCAGGTCCTGGACGTCCGGCACGTAGCCGTGCTGGCCGAAGAAGTGGGACGGCGAGACGAGCGCACCCGGCGTCGCCGCATCGAACTGGTAGGGCGGGTAGCTGAACACGACGAGGTCACCGGTCCGGGTCGGATGGGCCATGTCGGCCGTCTTGCCGGCACCGTTCGGGATGTAGCGGGCCTCCGCCCTGGTGTACGCGCGGTCGATGACCTTCCAGCCCTCGGCCACTCCGTCGTGGGTCCAGTCGTTGGGGTCCTTGAGCGCGAGATACGCGGCCTTGATCTTGTCGACGGTCGCGGCAACGTCCGCGGCCGCCACCTGCGTGAGGCCACCCGCGTTATCGCGGCCGACGACGTTCAGGTAGATCTGGACGGTGCCACCGGCCCAGCACGCCTTGGCCTTGCCGATGGTCTCGCCGGATGCGGTCCGGCAGTTCGAGGTCTGCGGCTTGGACAGCAGACCGAGGTCGACGAGGACCTTGCTGGCATCGATCGCCAGGAACTGGGCGGCAAATCCATGGTCAGACCCGACGAACGTGGTCGGGTCCCTGCCCATCAGCTTGCGGGCAAGGGTCAGGGTCTTGTCCGCGCCCTTGTAGGCATCGCGGATGAAGCGCGACCGCTGCTCGGTGCGGTGGTCGCGGATACCGTCGAGGTTGACGTCGTCATAGGCCGGGTTGGCATGGCCGTTGGGCAGCTTCCTGGTGACCAGCCCCAGGAACTGGTGCTGGAACTCGTCGGACGTCGGATAGCCCGCCAGCAGCAGGTCCGGCTTGTACTTGCGGACGACGTACTCGAGCATCGGCTGATGGCCGGTCGCCCAGTACAGGCCCTGCTGGACATAGGTCTCCTCGCTGACCACGCCGGCCTCGAGGATGGCAAAGTCGGCGGCCGTCGAAGTCGGGAACTTCTGGGCCAGGAACTCGGCGAAGTCGGTGATCCCGGACTCACCAGGGAATCCCGCCCAGGTCGCGTTGGCGCGCGACACGGACGCGTGGAAGAGGCGGACCCGCGACAGGTCGCCGGACAGGACCTCGACCTTGATGAGCAGGCCCGCGGTCATGCCCTCCAGGCTGCCGCCGATGATCTTGACCTTGACGTCGCCCCACTGGCCCTCGCGCAGATCGGCGACCTTGGCGGAGCCGTCCTTGCCGGGCGCGAATAGGACACGGTCGTAGCCGACCTTGCCGTCGTCCTTGGAGTCATAGATGTAGGCGTTCAGGCCGTACTTGTCGGTGCCGGCATCAAGGACACGCATGCGCATCTCGTTGGCCGGGCTGTACGACGCCGGGACATTGGTCCAGCCGGTCGCCGACGATGGCTTGGCACCGGGGAACGGGGCCTGTCCGGCATAGCCGTCCGGATGGTCGAACTGGAGGCCGAAGGCCGTGATGAACGGGACGTCATCGAAGATCGGCTCGTCAGCCGCGCCGATGAAGTTGGTGGTCACCCCACGTCCGGAGAAGAAGCTCCGGAAGTCGATCGTCGGGCCACTGATGGCGCCGTTCCGTCCGCCCGCCCACTCGACCTGGGCGACGCGCTTGCCACCGCGCTCGGCCGCCTGGGCGATCGTCTCGGCCTGGAGGACACCGCTGTCGAATGCCGCGGTGCGCGTCCCGCCGAACGTCGCCGAGGTCGGTCCGGACTTGTGGAAGGTGTTGTTGGTCGAACCATGGACGGCCGACCAGGCGCCGGTCGCGAGTGAGTACCAGCCGGCACCGGTGTTCGGTGGGGCCTGGGTCAGCATGCCGTTCCCGGAAGCCTTCACGCCGCGACGCAGGAAGCCGCGCATCGTGGGCATCACGCCCTGGCTGGCATAGCGCTCGACGAGGTCCTGGCGCATGCCGTCCGCCGCGAACAGGACTGCCTTGTCTACCTTGTCGGAGGATCCATGCCCTCCGCCACCGTGTCCGCCTCCACCGGCCGACGCGACCGGTGCGACGAACAGCGAGGACAGGATGGCGAGTGTGGTCAGGACGACCAGACTCCGGGACCGGGGGCGTGAACGACGCATCGGGCTCCTCCACTCCTCGAGACCTGATGGTCTCCGGCCGGGGCGCCGCATCGGCCCTCCCGACCACCTGCGCGTGACGCTGAGTCGCACACGATAGCGCCGCCGGAAACGCCCGTTGTGGTGCGCTCGCGCGCCACGGAACGGGGCGGTGCGTCCGTGCACCGCAAAGGTGCTCGGCGATACCGCGATTCCCGCGCATGGGTTAGATCTCAGCCGCCGCGATCGTTTGGGACCAGTAAACTCCCGTCGAGCCACAGGTGACGCGCGACAGGCCGCCGTCGGGATCCCGCGGGGCCACGGGCTGACATCCGACAAGACCCGGGCAAAGAGCCTCGAACGCCACCAGTCGGTATCCGACAAGCGATCGGTGAGTGCCGAGGGCCATCCTCGTCGGATGAGCGTCCTGACGATGCACCCGTCCCTCGCCGCGCGACTCGATCGTTTGACCCCAGATCAGCGAACCGCGGCCACCTCTCCGCCGGGTCCGATCCTGTGTGTCGCCCCGGCCGGAAGCGGCAAGACGACCACGCTGGTGGCCCGGATCGCCTGGCTGGTGGATGGCGGCGCCGACCCGGCGGCCATCGCCGCCATCACCTTCAACACCGGCGCCGCCGCCGAACTCCGGGACCGCCTTGACACGGCCCTCGGCGAGCTTGGTCTGCCGTCCGGTTCGGTGCGCGTCAGGACGTTCCACGCACTCGGGCGAGAGATCCTCATCGACGCGGGCGTGGACGTCGGCGGCCTCGTCGCACGGGAGGATGTGCTCCGCGACGTCTTTCCGGAGTTGGATCGGGCCGCCCGGACGCGCCTCGACACCATGTTCTCGCGCTACAAGTTGGACCTCCGGGTGCGGGCCGGCGATCTCGAGGCCGACCCGGAGGCGGGGGCGGTGGCCCGCGCCTTCGTCCGCTATGAGGAAACCCTCGCCGAGCGTGGCGCGCTCGACTTCGATGACCTCGTGCGTCGCGCCCTCGATCGCCTTGCGGTCGATCCGGTCCTCCTTGGACGCTGGCGCGCTCGCTGCCTTGACCTGCTGGTCGACGAGGTCCAGGACGTCGACCGATCGCAACTGGACCTCGCTCTCCTCCTGGCGGCACCATCGAACCGGATCTTCCTCGTCGGTGACGACGACCAGTCGATCTACGGCTGGAGGCTCGCCGACGTCCGGCGCGTCCTGGCGCTCGAGACCCGGCTCCCCGGGCTCCGGCGCGTGGACCTGGAAGTCAACCACCGGTGTCCCGGGCCGGTCGTGGAACGTGCCGTCCGGTTGGTGGACCACAACCTCGAGCGGTTCCAGAAGATCATCCGGGCACGGTCCGGCGCGGTCGGACGCCTCGTGCTCGCGCCGGATATCGAGGACGAGCCCGAGCGAAGTGCCCGAGTACTCGCGGCCCTGCCCGACGAGGGGACCCTGGCCATCCTCGCCCGGACCAACCGGGAGCTGCGACCGGCCATCGTCGCGGCGATAGACGCTGGCGTACCTTTCCGGGCGCCGAGCGTGGACCTGTTGGTGGACGATCCGCTGCTCGACTCTGTCATCGAAAGGGTGCGCGCGACCCCGGCGGCACTCCCGTTCCTGGTCCGGGTCGGCAGCGTTCAGCGGCGACTGGCGAGCGGTGGCATGGAGGGAGACGGTCCGCGCCTGACGGAACTGGCGGCAGCCGTGCTGGCATGGGCGCCTGCGTTCCGAACGCTCGAGGATCTCGTCGAGGCCATCGATGTGACGCGGCGACGGCTCACCGATCTGCGTCGTGACGATGCACGTCTGGCACTCGCGACCGCCCACTCGACGAAGGGCGCCGAGTTCGACCATGTGGCGGTCATCGGGCTCGATGTCGGTCGGTTCCCCAGCGCCCGTGCCGTCGGCGAAGCCCTTGATCCGGATGCAGCGATGGAGGAGGAGCGACGGCTCGCGTACGTCGCCTGGACGCGGGCCCGCCGGACTCTGGTCCTCAGCTATGACCCGATGGCGCCGTCACGGTTCCTGCTTGAGGCGTTCTCGCCGGATGAGCTCGGCATCGTCGGGTGATCGGACATGTCTGTACTGGATCTTCCGTGATGGACTTGCCGTGGTGGCATTCGGGTTGGTGGCTCGCGCGGCCACTGCCGGGTTCCGGACTACCATGGCGACATGGCCAGACTCCCGAGCTTGGGCCCCGGAGGCGTGGGTTGGGTCGCCATCCAGGGCGTGCTGCTCGTCCTGGTCGGCGCTGCCGGCTGGGCGCTCGGCCCGGACTGGGGCGAGCCTCTGCTGACCGTCGGCGTCGTCGTCGGGATCGTCCTGGCTGCCGCCGGGATCGTGCTGGCTGGCCGGGGGATGCTGGAACTCGGCAGCGCCCTAAGCCCGCTGCCCGAGCCGCGCGCCCGGGCAGGGCTCGTCGATTCCGGCGTCTACGGCCTCGTGCGACACCCCATCTACGGAGGGCTGATCCTCGTTGCTGCCGGCTGGTCACTCGTCAACACGTCGCTGATGGCGCTGGCCTGGACCATCGTGCTCGCCGGGTTCATGACCCTGAAGTCGGTGCGCGAGGAGGTGCTCCTGGAGGCTCGCTATCCGTCCTACCCCGCGTACCGGGCCCGGACTCGCAGGTTCATCCCGAGGCTGTTCTGATACCGGTCG
>CAYNGM010000053.1:4843-10306 GCA_964396565.1 uncultured Anaerolineaceae bacterium
ACCAGGTCCGCGGATCGTGCACGGGAGCCCACAGCCGGACCAGGTCCGCGGATCGTGCACGGGAGCCCACAGCCGGACCAGGTCCGCGGATCGCACACGGGAGCCCACAGCCGGACCAGATCCGCGGATTGCACACGGGAGCCCACAGCCGGACCAGATCCGCGATCGTCAGCCGCGCCCCCGATTGATCTCCCGGTCGATCTCGCGACGCAGACGGTCGATGGAATCGAGGAACGGCTCGGTCAGGTCGGCCGGCAACGCGTCGCGGATGGAGTCGGCAGCACCATATGCCGCCCGTGCCCGGACCGTCGCCGCGCGAAGCCCAGGCAGCTCCTCGTCACGCAGTCGATCCGGGAAGGGCGCGAGGAACGTCGCCCAGCGGTCGTTGCCGCGTCGGCGCGCCTCCGCGAGCAGTCGATCAGCGTCCCTCGCGGCGGCCAGACCAAGGTCGTCGATGACCCCGAGCTCATGTCGGGAGCGGCGGGCAGCGCTTGCGCGATCAGCCATCCATCGGCGCCGTCGTGGCGCCATCGGTGGCTGCAGCCGGCGGTTTGAGCAGCAGAAGCGGCAGCCGCTTGCGCTCAGACCCGTTGACAAGGATGCGGAACGAGTAGTCGCCGGGCGTCGGGAAGGTCAGGTTCCAGAGGTCGATCGAGAAGGTCAGGATCGCATCGCGACCGTCGCGCTGGCTGCGGGCCACGAGGCTCCCGGTCGCACCGGCAACCTCACCGCCGTCGGGATCGAGCAGGACGAATCGGATGTCGTGCTCGCGATCCGTCTCGGGTGCCGTCACCTGGAGCCCGATCACCAGCGCGAGGTGCGGGTGACGCAGCGGGAACCGCTTCCCGCCGATCCGGGCGATCCCGCCACCGAGGACGTGGAACTTCTGGCCTGGGACGGTCTCGGCGGCGTCGGCGAGGAACGCGAAATCGATGTCCGGCATGCCGCAGATGGTAGCGGCCTCGGCTGCATCAGGAGGGCAGGATGGGTACCCCGGAGAATACCTCTGGTGGATCCGTGTTTCGACTTCATGGCGATGGCCGCATCCTCGGGGCCTGGCGGTTCGTCGCGGACCAGGCCGGTCTGGACGCCCTCCTGGACCCGCCCGGCGATCGACGACCGGTCGATCGGCATGTTCGCTCACGGAGCGAGCGAACGGACCGTCGGACGACAGTCGACTGCGCCGTCGGTCGAGTTCGGCGGTCGATCCGCTCATCGGGAGATCGACCAGCCCCTGAGGACGTCGTGCGGCGGCATCGTGAAGCATCCGCCGGTCCGTTGGCTCACGGGAGGAGCAGGCAACAGGCGATCACATCAAAGGCGAGGGGTACGGCGGCGAGAGCAGGCGACCCGGTGGACGAGCCAACGGCAGATAAGTCACCGATACGTCGAGCCTCGCAGACTTCGTCGATGGGTACCCGTGAGCGACCAATCGATCGGGGTCGGCGGCTTTCCAGGCTCGATCGCGAACGGATGGGTGCGGAGATCCGCGATGCGCGACATCGACTGGGTATGTCGCTCGCCGTCGCCGCAAAGGCGGCGGGGATGTCAGCTGCGCAGGCGGGTCGGATCGAACGCGCGGAGTCGGCCGCTGTTCGCCTCGAGCACATCGTTCGTCTCGGTGCCGCGGTGGGACTTGATGTTCGGATGCGCGCGTATCCTGGGCCGGACCCGATCCGCGACGCGGGACAGACGGCGGTGTTCAAGCGACTGCTCCCGCACCTGCATCCTCGAACCCGGCTGCAGACCGAGGTACCTCTTGCGGGTCACGACGATCAGCGTGCATGGGACGGGATGATCGTTGGATTGCTCGACGCGGCCGGCGACGAGCGCAGCCTCCCGACCGAGGTCGAGACACGACTCACCGACGGCCAAGCGCAGATCCGTCGGATCACCATGAAGTTGCGCGATGCCGGGATGGACCGGGTTCTGGTGGTCGTCGCCGACACCAGGCGCAACCGCGAGGCGCTGCGCGAGCTCGCGCCGCTGCTCGTCGATGGCTTCCCGGTCACTTCTCGTCAGGCACTCGCATCACTTCGGGCCGGACGTCTCCCGGACGGTTCGGCCATCGTGCTCCTGTGAAGCTCCGGCGCGGGTGCGTCCGAGCGCGAGCTGGCGCGTCCGACGCGGGTGGGCCCGGACCCCGATCTAGATACGGGCAGGCCCGTCACCCGATCGTCCGCCGCTCTCCCGGCGGTTGAACGGACCGCAGACTCGCCGTCGTGTCTGCGGATGCCCCGGTTCGTCGGTCGGTTCGCTCTCCGGAGGAGTGGAATGGCCGTGTAGGGTCGATCGCGAGACACTCGAGTGGGATTCGTCGGTCGGTTCGCTCTCCGGAGGGGTGGAATGGCCGTGTAGGGTCGGTCGCGAGACACTCGAGTGGGATTCGTCGGTCGGTTCGCTCTCCGGAGGGGTGATGGATGGGGCGGATCCTCGACTGATCGGGTTCCATCCGCCCGGCGACGGACGCAGCCGAGCGTGTGGCTCGCCCGTTCGAGCTCAGCGTGTCTTCGTCGCCGCCGAAGCTCGCTTGCGCGATGGGGTGGCCATGACCGGCACCGCACGGCCACCTGTCGCGTGACCATTCACGCTGGCACGGTCGCCGCGGCCGGCCTCCTCGGCGAACGTGACATCCGACAGCGGGACGAGCGGCTCCCCCTTCAGGACGCGCGCGAGGTACTCCCCGGTGGCCGATCCCGGCGTGGCCGCAACGTCCTCCGGAGTCCCCGACGCGATGATCCGCCCGCCGCGGTCGCCGCCCTCGGGGCCCAGGTCCACGATCCAGTCGGCCGTCTTGATGACATCCAGGTTGTGCTCGATGACCAGCACGGTGTTCCCACCGTCCACGAGGCGGTGCAACACCTCGAGCAGCTTCTCCACATCCGCGAAGTGCAACCCGGTCGTCGGCTCATCGAGCACATACAGTGTCCGCCCGGTTGCTCGTCGCGACAGCTCGGTCGCCAGCTTGACCCGCTGCGCCTCACCGCCCGACAGCGTCGTCGCCGGCTGGCCCAGGTGGACATACCCGAGGCCGACGTCGAACAGCGTCTGGAGCTTGGACCGGACGTTGGGCACCGCGGAGAAGAAGTCGAGTGCCTCGGCGATGGTCATCTCGAGCACGTCGGCGATCGACTTGCCCTTGTAGTGGATCTCCAGCGCCTCGCGGTTGTAGCGTGCCCCCTTGCAGATCTCGCACGGGACGTACACGTCGGGCAGGAACTGCATCTCGATCTTGAGGATGCCGTCGCCCTTGCAGTGCTCGCAGCGACCACCCTTGACGTTGAAGCTGAAGCGTCCCGGGCTGTAGCCACGGACGCGCGCCTCCGGGACGCCGGCGAACAGCTCCCGGATCGGGGCGAACAACCCCGTGTAGGTGGCCGGATTGGAGCGCGGTGTGCGTCCGATGGGGCTCTGGTCGATCTCGATGATCTTGTCGATGTGCTCAGCCCCGAGCAGCGAGTCGTGCGCACCCACGGCCTCGCGCGACCCATTGAGTTCGCGCGCAAGAGCCCGATAAAGCACCTCGGTCACGAGCGTGCTCTTGCCGCTGCCGGACACGCCGGTCACCGCGACGAACGACCCGAGCGGAACGCGCAGGTCCAGATCTCGCAGGTTGTGCTCACGGGCCCCTCGGACCTCGAGGACCTTCCCGTTGCCAGGGCGACGCACGCGAGGGATCGCGACCGCCCGCTCTCCGCGCAGGAACGCCCCGGTGATGGAGCGCGGCTCGGCGAGCAGCGTCTCGAGTGGTCCGTTCGCGACGATCTCGCCGCCGTGCTCACCGGCCCCCGGTCCGATGTCCACCACCCAGTCCGCGGTCCTGATCGTCTCCTCGTCGTGCTCGACGACGAGGACGGTGTTGCCGAGATCGCGCAGCCGGGTCAAGGTGGCGATGAGCTTGGCGTTGTCCCGCTGGTGCAGTCCGATCGACGGCTCGTCGAGGATGTACAGCACGCCCATGAGGGTGGTCCCGATCTGGGTCGCGAGGCGGATCCGCTGGGCTTCGCCGCCGGACAGGGTCACGCTTGTCCGATCCAGGGTCAGATAGTCGAGTCCGACATCCACGAGGAACCCGAGCCGCGCGACGATCTCCTTGAGCACCTGGTAGGCGATGGTTCGCTCGCGCTCCGTGAGCGACTCTCCGAGATGGGTCGCCCAGCGCAGCGCTTCCGTGATGGAGCCCGCCGCGACGTCGCGGATGTTCCGCTCGCCGATGGTCACGGCCAGGATCTCCGGACGCAGCCGCTTGCCACCGCACTCCGGACACGGCTTGGTGACCATCAGCTTCTCGATCTCGGCCTTGACGTAGTCCGACTCGGATTCTCGATAACGCCGCTCGAGGTTCGTGATAACGCCCTCGAAGTTGGCGGTGTACGAGTTCTCGCCCCGTTCATGGCGATAGCGCACCACGACGCGCTCCTGGTCACGCGACGAATGAAGCAGGTACTTGATGGCGGCTGCCGGGAGGTCGCGGACCGGTGCGCGGAAGTTCCAGCCGTGGGCGGCACACACCGCCTCGATGATCTTGAGACGCCACGACACGTCGGTCGAAAGCAGGCCACCGAACCTGATCGCCCCGTCGGCGAGGCTCTGCGACGGATCGGGGATCAGGCGCCCCGGGTCGATCTCGAGCTTGGTCCCCAGGCCGGTACATGTCGGGCAGGCACCATGCGGCGAGTTGAACGAGAAGCTGCGCGGCTCGAGCTCGTCGATCGTGAACCCGTCGTATGGACAGCTGTACTTCTCGCTGTAGCGACGCTCCTCGAACTCGGGGGACTCGCCATCACGGGGCGCCGGTGCGATCAGCACGACACCCTCACCGAGCCGAAGGGCGGTCTCGATCGAGTCGGCGAGACGTGAGGCATCGGGATCCGGGATCGGGAGCCCGGTCTCCGGGTCGATAGGTCGTCCGTCCGGGGCACGTTCCGCCTCGGCCGGCGCCTCGGCATGACGAACGACATAGCGATCGACCACGACTTCGATCGAGTGGCGCTTGTACTTGTCAAGACGCGGCGGAGCGTCGGCGATGTCGTACATCTCGCCATCGACCCGGACGCGGACGAAGCCCTGACGCCTGGCCGCCTCGATGATCCGGTCACCCTCGGTCTTGCGGTCACGGATGAGCGGCCCGAGGACGAGCAGTCGGGTGCCCTCGGGCAACGCCAGCACCTGGTCCACGATCTGCTGGACGCTCTGGCGCTCGATGGCGTGGCCGGACGGGCAATGCGGCACGCCGATCCGGGCGAACAGCAGACGCAGGTGGTCGTAGATCTCGGTGACAGTACCGACGGTCGAACGCGGGTTGCGCGACGCACCCTTCTGGTCGATGGAGATGGCCGGCGACAGACCGTCGATCTGGTCCACGTCGGGCTTTTCCATCTGGCCGAGGAACTGGCGGGCATACGCGGACAGGCTCTCGACATAACGTCGCTGTCCCTCGGCGTAGATCGTGTCGAAGGCGAG
>CAYNGM010000054.1:0-10223 GCA_964396565.1 uncultured Anaerolineaceae bacterium
GCCCGCCTGATCGACGTGGACATAGATCGGGTCGACTTCTCAAGCCGCCCATTCCGGGTCTGGGCTCGTGGGACCGAATACCGGGGTCAGGCGGTCATCGTGGCGACCGGCGCATCGGCGCTCTGGCTCGGTCTCGAATCGGAGACACGCCTACGCGGACGCGGCGTGTCGGCCTGCGCGACCTGCGACGGCTTCTTCTTCCGCGATCGCGAGATCGCCGTGGTCGGTGGCGGTGATACGGCCTTCGAGGAAGCCACATACCTGACTCGCTTCGCGACGAAGGTCCACCTGCTTCATCGTCGTGACACGTTCCGAGCCAGTCGGATCATGGTCGATCGCGCGCTCGACCACCCCAAGATCGAGGTCCATCCCAACGTCGCCGTGGAGGAAGTCCTGGGCGATGAGAAGGTCCACGGACTGCGTCTGCGTGACACCCGCAGCGGCCACCTGGTCGAGATGCCCATCGATGGCCTGTTCATCGCCATCGGCTATGAGCCCAACACCGCCGCGCTGCGCGACTGGCTGGAGGTCGACGAGAAGGGCTACCTCGTCGTCCACGACGAGACCCATTCGAAGATCGACGGCGTGTTCATCGCCGGCGACGTCCATGACCACCGGTACCGGCAGGCCGTGACGGCTGCCGCGGACGGCTGCAAGGCCGCCATCGACGCCGAGCGCTGGCTCGAGGCCCAGGGGATCACCGAAGCCGCGACCGCGACCGCCTGGTAGTCGCTCCACCATGACCTTCCCGCGCGGGTCGACCCGCGCCGCGACAGGCGGCGCCGTCGGCGGCGGTGGTGCCCGCACGGGCGGTGGTCGCGGCACTGGTCGCGGCGGGGGCGGCGGAGATCGACATCACCGGATCGGGGGCATCCCGCGCGACTTCACTCCGGTCCCCAGGGAGCGCCGGGCCGAGACGATCCGGCGGATCCTCGATTTCTTCCGTCCGTATCGCTGGCAGGTCGTCGTCGTCCTCGTCGCGATCATCGTCACCAGCCTGCTCGGCCTCGTCAACCCATTCCTGCTCCAGGCACTCATCGACCAGGTCATCGTCGGTGGCCAGTACCAGAACCTCAACCTGTTCGTCGGGTTGATGATCGTCATCCCGATCGTGTCGGGGCTCATCGGGGTCGGTCAGAGCTACCTCAACAACGTCATCGGCCAGAGCGTCATGCAGGACCTGCGCGGCGCACTGTACGTCCACCTCCAGCGCATGCCGCTGCGCTTCTTCACCGAGACTCGCACCGGCGAGATCCAGAGCCGGCTGGCCAACGACGTCGGCGGCGTACAGGCCGTGGTGACCGATACGGCGAGTTCGATCACCAGCAACATCGCGGTCGCGTCGTCGACGATCATCGCGATGTTCCTGCTCAACTGGGAACTCGCGGTCATGTCGCTGGCGATGCTGCCGTTCTTCCTGTTCCTGACCTACCGGGTCGGGAGCGTCCGGCGCGAGGTCAGCACGGAGACCCAGGTCGCCCTGGCCGAGATGAGCGCCGCGACCGAGGAGACGCTCTCGGTCAGCGGGATCCTGCTGACCAAGACGTTCGGCCAGCAGGAGGCGGCCATCGGGCGCTTCCGTGACCTGAACATCCGCCTGGCCAAGCTCCAGATCCGGCAGGCGATGGTCGGGCGCTGGTTCTTCATGATCATCGGCACGATCTTCAGCATCATGCCGGCGTTCGTGTACTGGCTGGCCGGCACGATGGCGGCCAGCGGGAACCCCAACGCCGCGTCGGCCGGTGCGATCGTCGCCTTCACGACCCTCCAGAGCCGCCTCTTCTTCCCACTCGGCCAGCTTCTCAACATCCAGGTCGAGATCCAGGGGTCGCTGGCGCTGTTCGACCGCATCTTCGAGTACCTGGGGATGGATCCCGAGATCGTCGACGCACCGGACGCGATCGACCTGACCCATGACCGGGTCCGCGGCTCGGTGCGCTTCCGGGATGTCTCGTTCCAGTACCGGGAGGCGGCCCGGCCGAGCGAGGCCGCGGAGGCGACACCCGACGAGCCCGATGGCATCGACCCGGAGTCGGCGCCGACGCTGCTTGCGGCGGCCGAGGTCGACAGCGAGGCCCGCGACTCGTTCATCGGGGCGCTCGCTCACGGTGACGACAGCGGTCCTGGTGCGGGTAACCTGTCCGAGGACCCCGATGCTGCCGGCGACGGCGGAGCCCCTCCCGCGCCCATGCCACCGTTCGCTCTCGATGACGTCGACTTCGAGGCCGCACCGGGCGAGCTCGTCGCACTCGTCGGACCGTCCGGCGCGGGCAAGACGACGACGACCTACCTCATCCCACGGCTGTATGACGTGGACTCGGGGGCGGTCGAGATCGATGGGCACGACGTCCGTTCCGTCACCCTGGCGTCGCTCGGGCGAGTCATCGGCGTGGTCACCCAGGAGACCTACCTGTTCCACGCATCGGTCCGCCACAATCTGCTCTACGCCAAGCCCGAAGCGACCGACGCGGAGATGGAGACGGCCGCGCGTGCCGCAGCCATCCACGACCGGATCATGGAACTCCCCGACGGCTACGAGACTGTCGTCGGCGAACGCGGATACAAGCTGTCGGGCGGCGAGAAGCAGCGGATCGCCATCGCCCGGGTGCTCCTCAAGGATCCGCGCATCCTCATCCTCGACGAGGCGACATCGGCGCTGGACACCGTCAGTGAGCGGCTCATCCAGGCGGCCTTCGAGCAGCTGATGGAGGGTCGGACGACGATCGCCATCGCCCACCGGCTGTCGACCATCCTGCGCGCCGACCGGATCCTCGTCTACGAGCGCGGTCGGATCGTGGAGCGCGGCACGCACGCGGAACTCATCGCCCGGGACGGTCTGTATGCCCGGCTCTACCGCGAGCAGTTCCTCGCCACCTCTGATCCGGGTCCAGAGGTGGAGGACGCGGTCGTCGGCGCCCCCGATGCCGACGGCGCCAGCACGCGGGTCGGTGCGCTGGCAGACTGAAGGAAGCAACGACCCACAGCGCAGATCGAGGCCATGCCCACTCACAAGTCCGTCAACATCGAACACCTTGGCGGGATGCGTTTCGCGGCGCATCCAAGTTCAGGCCACCGGATCGACTTCGACGATCGCGAGTCGAACCAGGGCGGCAGCCCCGTCGAGACGGTGCTGGCCGCGCTCGCTGCGTGCAGCGCCATGGACGTGATCTCGATCGCCGGCAAGAAGCGCCAGTCGGTGCGGGCCTACCGGATCGAGGTCGAGGGCAACCAGCGCGACGAGTACCCGAAGGTCTACACCGATATCTCGGTCACCCACGTGGTCGAGGGCACGGACCTGTCTGAGGCGGCCATCCGCCGCTCCATCGAGCTATCGGCCACCCGCTACTGCCCGGTCAGCGCGATGATCTCGGCCGGCGCGACCGTCGTCCACCACCGCTACCGGATCAGCTCAGACGGCGACCGGCCCTACGAGGCTGAGGGCGAGGTCATCGCGACCGGTCCGTATCAGCGCCCCGACATCCAGCCTTAGCCCCCTCCATCGACGATTGCATGACTATGCAGTGGTGATGTATAGTCATGCGCCCATGACGCCGCGCCATCCGATCCCGACGAGCCACCTGAGCCATCCCCCTGTGAGGGGAGGCGCGCCACACGGCGTGTCGTCGCGTCCGTGAGCGCGGGACTCGAGTCGCCCGCCGGGGTCGCGACGGCCGCGGCGTCATCGGAGATCCTGCCTCGATCGCAACGCGGCATGCCGTCAGACGAGGTCGGGCCACGCCGCATCCGGGTTGGGATCGTCGGGGCGACCGGTTACGTCGGGGCGGAACTCGTCCGCCTGTTGTCGCGCCACCCAAATGTCGAGATCGTCGGGCTGGCCGGTCGTGACCGCCACGACGAACCGATCGGCGGACATCATCCGCACCTCGCCAGCACCGACCTGGCGGTCGGGACCGGGTTGCCGGCCGCGGACGCCGTCTTCCTGGCCCTCCCCCATGGCGTGGCCGCGAACATGGCCGCCGAGCTCGTCGCCGATGGCACGGCCCTCATCGACCTCGGGCCCGACTTCCGTCTCAGCGACCCGGATGACTACCCCCGCTGGTACAGGTTCGACCATCCGCGCCCGGATCTGCTGGAGCGCGCGGTATACGGTCTGCCTGAGCTGCATCGCGACGAGCTCCGCGCGCTCGTGGATGAGCCGGTGGCGATCGTCGGCTCCGCCGGCTGCTACCCGACCGCGACGATCCTCGCCCTGGCCCCCCTCGCCCGGGCCGGCCTGATCGGCGATCTCGTGGTCGACGCCAAGTCCGGCGTGTCCGGCGCCGGTCGCGAGGCGAAGCTCCACCTGATGTTCGGCGAGGTCAACGAGAACGTCGCAGCGTACGGCCTTGGCGGCCACCGCCACGTAGCCGAGATCGAGCAGGAACTCGCCCTCGCCGCCGCGCGAGAAGGCCTTGATCCGGGCGCCAATCCGGGCGTCATCGGTGTCGACTTCCTGCCCCACCTGATCCCGATGACGCGCGGCATCCTCTCGACCGGACATGTCCGCCCGACCAGGCCGGTCAGCCAAGGCGAGCTCGACGAGCTGTACGCGTCGGCCTATGCCGACGAGCCGTTCGTGCGGGTCGTCGCCAGCCCCCCGGGCACCAAGCACACCACGGGCAGCAATCACGTGCTGGTCCACATCCGGCTCGACGAACGCACCGGCCGGATCATCGCCATCGGCGCCGAGGACAACCTGGTCAAGGGCGCAGCCGGTCAGGCGATCCAGGCGTTCAACATCATCCACGGGCTACCCGAGACGACCGGTCTCGAGCAGTTGCCCCTGGCGCCATGATCACAGGGACTTCCGACCCGGCCGTCGACGGGGCGCTTCCCCGGGTCGAACGACGGGCGGTGATGCCGGCGGGCTTCCTCGCAGGCGGTGCCCCGATCGGGATCAAGGCGTCAGGGCGACCGGACCTGGCCCTGATCCTGGCCGAGACCGGACCGGCGGCGGCGGCCGCCGTCTTCACCCCCAACGCCTTCGCGGCGGCCCCCGTGCGTCGCTCGCGCGCCAACCTCGCCACATCGTCGGGGGACCCGCGTGGCGGGTTCGGCTGGGCACGGGCGGTGATCTCGACCAGCGGCAGCGCCAACGCGGCGACGGGACCGGACGGCGACGCGGACCAGGCGGAGGTCGAGCGCCTCGTCAGCGATGCCCTGGGCGTGGAGCCCAGCCGGGTGCTGCATCTGTCCACGGGCATCATCGGCACCCGTCTGCCACTTGATCGCATCGCGAACGGCGTGACTGCGTTGGCCCCGTTGCTCGGCCGTACGGACGACCGACTTGCCGCCGCGGCCGAAGCCCTGCGGACCACCGACTCGGTGACCAAGATGGCGACGACCTCGATCACCCTCCTCGACCACGATGCCTGCCCGGTCACGGTCACCGTGACCGGTATCGCCAAGGGCGTCGGGATGATCCACCCGAACATGGCCACCATGCTCTCGGTGGTCCTGACCGATGCGACGGTCGACCCTGCCACCCTGTGGGGCCTCCTGCGACCGGCGACCGCCCGGACCTGGGATCAGTTGAGCGTCGACGGTGACACGAGCACCAACGACACCGTCTTCGTGCTTGCATCCGGGGCGGCCGGAGCCATGCCGGTCGGTGTCGGATCAGATGCGGCCGCGGAGCTTGGCGCCGCCATCGAGGCGATCGCCCGGGATCTCGCCCGCCAGCAGGCCGCCGACGGTGAGGGCGCAACGACATTGATCACGACCCAGGTCAGCGGGGCGCCCGACGACGCGACTGCTCGCGCCGTGGCCAGGGCGGTCGTGAGCAGCAGCCTGGTCAAGGCAGCGGCCCACGGCAAGGACCCCAACTGGGGCCGCATCGCCGGGGCGGCGGGTAATGCCGTGCTCGCCTCGGCGACGGTGCTGGAGGCAGCGGGTCTCGATCCGGCAGAGGCCGCAAACCGGGGTGGTCGGCCGGTCACCATCGACCCGGACCGTCTGCGCATCACGATCGCTGGCCATCTCGTCTTCGACGGGACTGCCGGTGGTCCGCTCACCTTCGACCGGGCGGCTGCCCGCGCGGATATGCACGGACCTGAGCTGGTCATCGGGCTCGACCTCGGTCAGGGAGGGGGAGGTGGCGAGGCGTTCGGGTGCGACCTGACGGAGGCCTACGTGATCGAGAACTCGGAGTACACCACGTGATGGGGAACCGCCCTGCCGGCGCTCCGGCGAGGCCATGGCAAGGCGGCCGCGAGGACGCGAGCGAGCGCACTCGGACGTGCGTGAGCAAGCGCGCGCAGCGGCCAACGCCGCAAGGGTCCGCGGGAGCGTCGGCCGGTGTCTGAGATCCTGGTCGTCAAGCTGGGCGGTACGACCATCGCGGAACAGGCCCAGGTCCTCCACGAAGTCGCAGCTGTGGCACGGCGCAGACCGGTCGTGCTCGTTCACGGCGGCGGCAAGCGCATCACCGAGTGGCTCGAGCGGCTGGGCGTCCCGTCCCGCTTCGAGGGCGGTCTGCGGGTCACCGACCAGCAGAGCCTCGAGGTGGCCGCGGCGGTCCTGCGCGGCGTCGTCAACAGCGAACTCGTGGCCGGCCTGCGCGATCTCGGGGTCGATGCGGTGGGGCTATCCGGGGTCGATGGCGGTCTGCTCATCGCCGAGCGCATCCCGCACCTCGGACTCGTGGCGAGCGTCGCCGGCCTGCGCCGCGATCTGCTCGACGCGATCCTGGTCGGCGGCCAGGTCCCGGTCGTCGCGCCGCTGGCGCGTGATGCCGAGGGGATCGTGTGCAACGTCAACGCCGACGATGCGGCCGCTGGCATCGCCGCAGGACTTGGCGCGCGCCAGCTCGTCCTGATGACCGATGTCGACGGTGTCCGCGACGCAGATGGGCGCAAGCTCGACTCGCTCACTATCGGCGAGGCCGAGCAACTGATCGCGTCGGGTGTCATCGCTGGCGGGATGGTCCCCAAGGTCCGTGCCGCCCTCGCCGCCCTCGGCTGGGACGACGCCGAGGCGATCATCGCCGACTCGTCGGCTGAGAACGCCCTGGAACGTGCCCTGTCCGACCCTACGTTCGGGACGCGCATCACCACCAGCCGACCGGCAGGCGTCGGGGCGGCGTGATCATGGCCGCCATGGCCCTGACCCCGAGCCAGGAGCTGAAGCGTCTCCGCCAGCGGGCCATCCGCCAGCTCATCGGATCGCGGCCCGTCGGCAGCCAGCGCGAACTCGTGGATGCCCTCCTCGAGCAGGGGTTCGACGTGACCCAGGCAACCGTGAGTCGCGATCTGGCCGAGCTCGGCCTGGTCAAGGCGCCGCGTCCGGACGGCCACGCCTATGTCGCCCCGGAGGACCTCGCCGGTCCGACCGTCCGTCCGGCATCGGATGAGCGGCTACGGCGGATCCTTGCCGACGTCCCGATCACTATCGGGCGCAGCGGCCTGATCCTCGTGCTGACCGGCACGCCGGGCACGGCGAGCGTCGTCGCACAGGCGATCGACGAATCGACACTGCGCGAGCAGGAAGGGACGCTCGCGGGCGACAATACGCTGCTCGTCCTGTTCGCCGACGAGACCCGCCTCGAGCGCTGGCTCGAGCGCTTTACCGCCCTGGCCAGTCCCACATCACACGCCAACTCGAACCCGGAGGTTCCCGTCTCGTGAACAAGGTCGTCCTCGCCTATTCGGGCGGACTCGACACCTCGGTCGCCGTCGCCTGGCTCAAGGAGCAGTACGGCGTCGAGGTGGTCACGCTCACCGTAGACCTCGGTGGCGGCTCACTGCGTTCCGGGGTGGAGACGCGGGCCATGTCGGCCGGTGCATCGCGAGCCTATGTGGTCGATGCGCGCGAGCGCTTCGTGACCGACTTCGTGTGGCCCCATCTCCAGGCCAACGCGCTGTACCAGGGCGCCTATCCGCTGGCCACGGCCCTCGCCCGACCGCTCATCGCCCAGCTCCTGGTCGAGGTCGCGGCGCGCGAGCACGCCGACGCGATCGCCCACGGCTGCACGGGCAAGGGCAACGATCAGGTCCGCTTCGATGTCGCCACTCATGCCCTCGACCCGGGGCTGGAGGTCGTCGCCCCGATGCGCGTGGGGATGGGCCTGTCGCGCGACCAGGAGATCGACTACGCGCACGAGCGCGGGATCGAGATCCCGATCACCAAGTCCTCGCCGTACTCGATCGATGTGAACCTGTGGGGCCGGTCGTGCGAGACCGGCGTGCTCGAGGACCCGTGGGTCACGCCACCGGCTGACGCCTACGAATGGACGGTCGATCCGGCCTCGGCCCCGGCCGCAGTCGAAGTCATCATCTCGTTCGAGGGCGGCATCCCGGTCGCCATCGATGGCGAAAGGCTCTCGCCGGTGGCCCTGGTGGAGCACCTCCATGACCTTGGCGGCGCCCATGGCGTCGGCCGCATCGACCACGTCGAGGATCGCCTGGTCGGGATCAAGAGCCGCGAGATCTACGAGACCCCCGCCGCGACCATCCTGCATACCGCTCACCGCGCGCTGGAGGGACTCACCCTGTCGCGCGACACGCTTCGGTTCGACCGCTTCGTGGCGGATGAGCTGGCTCGCCTCATCTACGACGGCCTGTGGTTCAGTGCCCTGTCGCGCGACCTGCGCGCATATGCGGCGTCGTCACAGCGTGTCGTGAGCGGCGACGTGCGGATGCGGCTGGACCATGGCCAGGCCATCGTCGTCGGGCGGCGCTCACCGCTGTCGCTGTACGACAAGAGCCTCGCGACCTATGACGAGGGCGACGCCTTCGATCATGCCGCGGCGGTCGGGTTCATCGAGATCTTCGGATTGCCCCTCCGTGTCGAGGCTGCTCGCCACGGTGCGGTAGGCAAGCACCACGGGGCCGCCTGGACCTGGACCGACCCGCTGCTGGCGGAACTGCCGACGATCGTCACCGACCCGGAGCCGAGCGCGGTCTGAGTCGGTCGCCGGGGTCCGAGTCAGGTCGCCTGGGCAGAGTCAGGTCGCCTGGGCAGAGTCAGGTCGCCTGGGCAGAGTCAGGTCGCCCGAGCAGGGTCGCCGTCGAGCGGCTTGGTCGCGGTCGCGTACATGACGTTGCAGGTGATCGATTCCACGTCGTGACGTCGAGCGTGGTCGAGGTTGGCCGTCCGGACACGGGCGGCTGCCTCGGGGTCCAGCTGCGCCATCGTCCAACGCAGTCCCGTACCCATCACGATGGTCCACCAGTCATGGGCTGACCGGAGCGGCCACACGTCGAACTCCGGCAGGACCCTTACCGACTCCCGCGCGATGCCGGCTCCGACCAGCAGCCGAACGAGAGGGACCGGCATCGTGATCCGATCCCACGGGTGGAAGTCGGAGACGAGGTCGGGCCGCTCAGCCCGCACGGCGTCACGCCAGACGTCGTACATCGGGTTCCACAGCCGGGGTCCCCAAGTCGTGATGGCAAGGCGCCCCCCTGGCCGGACCATCCGCCACAACTCGGCCACGAAGGCCTCCATGTCCGGTGCGAACGACACCCCGAACACACACATAACCCGGTCGAAGGACGCATCGGGAAACCCCGTCGCCGTCATATCGCCCTCGCGAAACTCGAGCTGGCTGAGACCGCCGCGCGCAGCCTTCTCACGGCCAAGGGAGAGCAGCCTCGGCGAGATATCGATCGCGATGACCCGTCCGTCAGGGCCTACCCGTCGGGCAGCGGCCAGTGCGGCGGCCCCCGAGCCGGTCGCGACGTCGAGGACGCTCATCCCGGGCGCCAGCCCAAGGCGATCGATGGTCCGCTCGCCCGAGCGTACCCAGAACCCGAGCGCGAGGTCGTCATAGCGGTCGGCGGCGGCGTCATAGGTGAGTCGTGCCCGCAGGGTGCGATCGATCGGGCCAGGGCCGGCAGGCACGGGCAAGCCCGTCGGTGCCGTCACGGCCCGGGCCGTGTCGACGATGTTCGTGCGTTGCGGGGCGTGGATGAACGTGGCCATGGACGACACTGTGCCCCGACCGGCGGGAACGCCGACATGGACGGATGTCAGCACGCCCGATGGTCGCTCGTCGGGCCCACTTGCCGCTCCCTCGCCTACACTCTCTACGGTGACCGACTCTCAGCTGAGCGCTGCCGACCGGCGGCTGACCGAGCTCACGTTCCTCCATGAGATCACCAGACTGGCGACGCTTGCCCGCGACTGGGATGAGCTGATGCGCAGCGTGGTCGATGGGACGACTGCCGCGCTCGATGTCGAGGTCTGCTCGTTCTATCTCGCCGACCACGACCGGACGCGCT
>CAYNGM010000055.1:0-2973 GCA_964396565.1 uncultured Anaerolineaceae bacterium
GCACCCAGTTGCTCGAGCGCGCGCGGCGACACGACCATCAGGGCGGGGATCTTGCGTCCGCCTTCACGGAGCAGGCCGTAGTACTCGAGGGACTGGTCGAAGTCGGTCTCCCCGTCCAGGATCGCGACCGCGACATCCCGGCGGCTGTTGAGCAGTGCCTCGAGCTGGTCCGGCTGCGCGACCGTGATGGACGGGAACCCGGCGTCGCGGAGTTCCGCGGCGACCGGGGTCGCTTCGTCTGGTGGAAGGGCTATGGCGACCGCGGGACGCGCCACGATCAGGCCTCGGCCTCGGGATCGCGGGCGGCCACGGTGATCTGGCCCTCTTCCTCGGCGGTGACCCTGGCGGCGAAGCCCGGCAGCGTCGGGATGACGTCCTTGAGCGCCACATCGGCAGCATGTCCGACGGCGAAGACGAACTCGCCGTCCGGTCCGGACGAGACACCAACCGACTGGACGCCGGTGGCGCGTGACAGGTGGCGCTTGAAGGCGGCGATGCTGGCCACGCTGATCAGGCCGGTCACGACCACCCGGGTCGTGGCACCAGGAGCCGCCGGCTCAGTGTCGCCCTCGGGGACGAGACCGGCCAGGCGCGCCGCGATGGCGTCGTCACCGATCTCCGGGATCGGCTCACCGGGATCCTCGGCTTCGGCGCTGAAGCTGGCTGCCTCGGCTTCGGCTGCGGCGAAGTCCGGGGTCAGGCCCAGGGCGGACAGTCGCGGGTCGGTGGCCGCGTCGTCACCGATCCCGAACAGACCGGTGTCGTCGGTGGTTGCCGATTCTTCGGTAGCCATAGGCCAGCTCGGCTCCGAGGCGGTTTCGGCGCTCGCTTCTGCGACGGTCTCGGCGGTCGTCTCCGCTTCACCCTCGGTCGACATGGGCGGGGCGACGTCCGCAGTGACCGTCTCGACGACCGCTTCGGCGGTCGGGACTTCGGTGGTCGGAGCCTCAGGGGCGGGCGCGGCGGCCGGCGGCGGCAGTGGTGCCGCTGCCTTGACCGGCGCCGGCCCGTCGAAGGGCGGCGGCTCGGGCAGGCTCTCGGCCATCGCGGCGAAGCGCGTCGGATCCTCCTCGGCGAGCAGCCGCTCGAAGAACGCGGCCATCTCCTCCTCGAAGTTGGCGACCCGCGTCTGGACCCGCTCGATACGCGCCTCGATCGCCGCAGCGTGCTCCTCGATCTCCTGCTCCAGGGTCGACTTGCGGTGGGCGATGCGCTCGTCGGTCTCCTCGCGGATCCGGGCGATCTCCGCCTTCGACCAGTCGCGGATGCCGGCGATGTCGTCGTCGGCCCCCTTGCGCAGATCGGCGGCCTCGGTCGCGGAGTCGGTGTGGATGCCCTCGATGAACGTCTTGGCGTCGGCGTTGAAGCGGGTCAGCGTGTCCTCGCGCGCCGCTTCGGCAGCGACCTGCATGGCCCTGGTCAGGTCGGCCATGAACTTGTTCGGCTTGCGCGTCGGCGCCGCGGGCGCGGGCGGGGCAGGTGTCGGCGCGGCGGCGGCCGTCGGGGTCACGACCGGTGCCGGGCCGGTCTGGGCGGTCGCAGCAGCCGGGGCGGTCGTGGTGGTCCCGGCCGTCGCCTCCTCGACGACGGCTTCGGTGGCAGGGGCGGGCGCGGAGTCGATCATCTCGGGCGTCACGATCTCCTGGTCGGGCTGCGTGGACTCGGCATCAGCCGACCCAGCGGCGTCGGTCGGGCTTGCGGTGTCGCTCCGCTCGGAGCTCCACGGAAGCTTGAAACCGGGCTTCGTGTCGGTCGTGGCCATGCGGTCGATCCTCGTTGACGGGCTGGCGCTCGGCGCGTGTCGGGGCGTGGCCGCACTGTGCCAGCGGTGTCCGGTGTGGTGGAGTCCGCTAGTGGTACCAGCGCGCAACGCCGGTGGTACCGCCGGGCCAATCCCGAAGGTCCGGTGGTGCCGGATCGCACCGGCGTGGACGGTGCGGGCTCGCACCGCGGGGAGTCGGGCTAGGATAGGGGTCCGATGGAGCCTATTGACCGCCTGGGCCGCCCGCTCCGGGATCTGCGCATCTCGGTCACCGACCGCTGCAATTTCCGGTGCACCTATTGCATGCCCAAGGAGATCTACGGGCGCGACTACGCGTTCCTGCCGCGCGACCAGGTCCTCAGCTTCGAGGAGATCGTGCGGGTGGCGCGGACGATGGTCGCGATGGGCGTCGAGAAGTTGCGGATCACCGGTGGCGAACCGCTCGTCCGACGCGGCCTGCCCGCGCTGATCGCCGAACTGGCGACGTTGCATACCCTCGATGACCGTGAGCTCGACCTGACGCTCACCACCAACGGTGCCGGGCTGCGCACGCTTGCACGACCGCTGGCCGATGCCGGACTCCGTCGCGTGACGGTCAGTCTCGACTCGCTGGACGACACGGTCTTCGGAGCGATGAACGGCATCGACTTCCCCGTCGCCAAGGTGCTCGATGGGATCGATGCGGCTCTCGCCGCCGGGCTGACGCCGCTGAAGGTGAACATGGTCGTCCGCCGCGGCGTCAACGAGGACTCCGTGGTGCCGATGGCGCGCTGGGCGCGTGACCTTGGCGTGACCCTGCGCTTCATCGAGTACATGGACGTGGGCCATTCCAACGGCTGGCGGTTGGACGAGGTAGTGCCGGCGGTGGACGTCGTGGCCGCCGTGACCGAGGCGTGGCCCGCGGAGCCAGCGGAGCCCGGCTATCGCGGCGAGGTCGCGGCGCGTTGGCGGTACCTCGATGGGGCTGGCGAGTTCGGCATCATCTCATCGGTGACGGCACCGTTCTGCCGCGATTGCACCCGTGCGCGTCTGTCGGCTGACGGCAAGGTGTACACGTGTCTCTTCGCGATCGCCGGTCACGATGTCCGGGCAGTCCTGCGCGGCGGAGTGACGGACGAGGAGCTGGCCGCTTTCATGAGCGGGATCTGGTCTGGGCGCGACGACCGCTACTCGGAGTTGCGGTCGCTGGCGACGCGGGAGCGTGACCGCGA
>CAYNGM010000055.1:3073-10062 GCA_964396565.1 uncultured Anaerolineaceae bacterium
GCGACGACCGCTACTCGGAGTTGCGGTCGCTGGCGACGCGGGAGCGTGACCGCGACCTGCCTCGTGTCGAGATGTTCGCGATGGGCGGCTGACGGGCGATCTGCCCCGTGCCCGGCCCCCGGTCCGTTATGTTGCGCCCTGGTCACTATGTTGCGCCCAAGTCCCCATGGACTCATCCGGAATCAACATCGGCGATCTCGGCCTGAAGACGTGCGCCCAAGTCCCCATGGACTCAGGCGCAACATCATCGCCCGATTCCCGTCGCCGTGGCTCCGGATCAGTCCACCCAGACTAGGACGCAGCTTCGACATGGCGCCCCTCGCGTGCTGTGCACCCCTCGCGTCCCGTGCGCTCCGTGCGCCCGAGGCGCCCGATGCCGCGGCGCCTCCCGATCCCCGCTACGCCAGCTCGTCCACAGGTTTATCCACAGGGCGGGACAACTCGTGGACAGGATCGCCGGCGTTGCCCGCAGGTTCGTGGATAAGCGCGTTGACCCTCCCCCTGGACGTCCGTAGATTCGGTCTTGCCCGAAGGGGCCGAGGGGATCGCAGGAGCCGAGATCACATCAAGGAGCCTCGTTCCGTCACCGGTCGCTTCGGGCGCTTCGTTGCCCGCACCGGCGTGGCTGTCTCACCACGGCGACGCTCGCGTGGCCCAACGCCCGACGGGACGTGATCGGCATCCCGGTGTCGATACTTCCGTCGGGCGGACGAAGCACGCGGGCCTCGGCCGTCCACCCTCTGGATGCGTTCCTGGAGGCCCGCATGTCTCTCCCGTCGGACCACCCGATCGCCGACGTCGATCCCGCCCGACTCATCCCGCCCGCCGACCAGCCGGCTCGGCTCGCCGCCTTGGCCGCTGCCGTGCGGGCTCGCAGCGCCCTCGTCCCCGAGATCGGGATCGTCCTCGGCTCCGGCCTTGGTGGTCTCGCCGACGACCTCGAGGACGCCGTGGCCATCCAATTCGCCGACCTGCCCGGCTGGCCGGCAGCCACCGCGCCGGGGCACGTAGGTCGCCTGCTCATCGGACGGCTCGCCGGGCGCCCCGTCGTGATGCTCCAGGGGCGGTTCCACCTATACGAGGGCAATGATCCGGGGCTCGTCGTCCAGCCGGTCCTGCTGTTCCAGGCCCTCGGCGCTCGCGTCGTGATCCTCACGAACGCGGCCGGCGGGCTGGACCCGAGCTTCGGGCCGGGAACGCTGATGCTCGTGTCCGACCACATGAACCTGACCGGCAAGACGCCGCTGTTCGGCCCCAACGCGGACGAGCTCGGACCGCGCTTCCCGGACATGACCGACGCCTGGAGCCCGGGTCTGCGCACGCGGCTACGCGCTGCCGCGGCGATCGAGGACGTCGAGCTCGCGGAGGGCGTCTACGTCGGCCTGCTCGGGCCGTCGTACGAGACACCGGCCGAGGTCCGGATGCTGGCCGGTCTCGGGGGCCACGCAGTCGGCATGTCTACCGTCCTCGAGTGCATCGCCGCCCGTTGGGTCGGCCTGGAGGTCTGCGGCGTCTCGCTCGTGACGAACGCGGGCGCCGGCTACTCGGGCGAGCCGCTGACCCACGAGGAGGTCCTCGCCGCCGGCGCCGAGGCCGGCCCCCGTCTCGCCCGGGTCATCCGCCGGTTCGTCGCGGACCTCGACATATGACGCTCGCCCCGTGGTTGGGAGCTTGCGACCAACGGCCGATCGCCGACGCCGGCTAGGCCTGCGGCAGCTCCCGACCCGCAGCTCGCGCCGCGGCGGCCTTCTCGGCCCACGCCTCCAGGACCTTGTCCTTGTGGGGGCGGATGGGGCAGTGGCCGTCGCGGTTGTTGAACTCGTCGCAGTAGCCGAGCGGTACGCACTTGGGCGCGAGGAAGGCACCCAGGAACGGTGAGACCGCGAACACCTGCTGGCGGATGAGCTGGAAGAGCCGGCGGATCTCCCACTGGGCCATCGTGCACAGGCGAAGCCCTGACATGTGGATGAGCGCTCGCAGGTTCGTGGTCATCACCAGGTTCGTCCGCGCGGCATTGGGAAAGACGAACCGCGCGTCTTCACCGGGAAGGCCCGCGCCGAGCATCTCTCCGTACAGCTCGAGCGAGCCGGCGATCTGGGACTCGTACCGTTCGCGCAGCTCTGGGTCACCCTCCGCGATCGAGTGCGGAAGCATGGTCGCCTGGTCCTTGAACTTCACGTAGCGCTGGCTCTGCTGGTCGAAGGCTACGCCTGCCCGGTGGCGGACGAGCTGGTGCGACAGAGTCCGCGAGACGCCGCTGATGGCGAACGTGAAGACGATGTGCTCGATGGTCGAGCCGTGCCCGGACTCGATCACCGACGAGATGAGCTTCTGCATCTTCGCGGGATCGAAGTCGCCATCGACCGCCCGGCGGAAGATCGACTCGGGCGCCTCCTCCGAGTAGCACGTCCGACACGCGGTGTAGATGATCGGGACGTAGTACTGCTCGACGATCTCGCGGTTGGGGAAGAGCAGGGTCGCCGACATCCCCAGCTCGCGTCTTCCGGGGTTCTTCGGGATCCCGGTCTTCGGCCGCGACGCCTGGGCCGTCGCGGGCTCGGCGGTGGGCTTGGGAGCGGGCTCGACGGTCATGTCCGAGCAGTCTAGCCGAGGTCGGCGCAGGGGGTCAGCGAGCCTCGACTTCGTCCTCGAGTGCATAGCCGACGATCTCGTCGAGTCCCATCGCCGCACCCTCGGCGCCCAGACCCTCGAGTTCGGCAGCTGACAGGTACGCGCCCGGCAGGACGACGCCGAAGAGGAGATTGGTGTGGTTCACGTAGTCCGCGAGGGTCACCCCGGTCGTGCCCTGGAGGTGGCGCGCCGCGCCCCACAATCGGCCCACCCGGACGCGCTCATCCTCGCCGACGGCGATCAACGCCAGGTCGTCGAGCACCAGGGTCAATCCTGCGACGTCCCCCGCCTCGTGGAAATGCCGGAGCGCATGTCGGGCGTTCACCTTCGCCTCGCGCCAGCGCCGCTGGCCGACCTGGGACATGGCGAGCATGTGCAGCGACCAGGCCTCCATCGTCCGGTCGCCCGCGGTCCTGTGCAACTCGAGGCTTTGGCGGAACCACGTCTCTGCGGTCGCCGCGTCCGCGGTGAAGTAGTGGAAGCTGCCAAGGCCCCACACGATGTTGCCCTCGCCCGCACGATCCCCGAGATCCCGGAAGATGGCCAGCGCCTCGTCGAAGAGTCTGTAGCTCTCGTCCAGAGAATCCCTTGTCGCCTGCCCGGCCATCACCACGATCATGTCGGCGTAGGCGCGGTTGTACAGCGCGTTGGCTATCTCGCGCCGATCGCCGATCTCCCGCCACAGGGCGAGTTGTTCGTCGTACCAGCGCGTCGCGGCCGGTCGGTCGGACTGCCAGTAGGCGAGTCCACCAAGGGCCTCCGCGAAGCGTGCCCGCTCGATCGGCGGCAGGTCGTCGAGCCCCTCCGCCATCGCCTCCAGCCGAGCTCGCGCCTCGCTGATGTAGCCGCGCTGCTGCCAGAACCGCCAGAGCGCAAAGGCGAGCCGGGCGGCAAGTGACGGGTCGCGTTCCGCCGATCGATCCAGCGCGGCGCGCATGTTGTCATGGTCGCGCTCCAGACGATCCAGCCAGGTCCGCTGGTCGGCCAGCGACAGGTGGCCTGCAGCCTCTTCGGCAAGGGCCAACATGGCCTCGGCATGGCGCTGCCGCAGACGCTCGGTCTCGCCGTCGGACGCCAGCATCTCGGCGGCGTACTCGCGGATGGTCTCGAGGATGGTGAAGCGTGGGTCTATCGCGTCGGCCGCGGGGATGTCGTCGGCGCGGACGAGGCTCTGGTCCACCAGGTCCTCGAGCGATGAGAGCAGGTCGCCAACCGCCTCCGACGCCGGTCCGCATACCCGTTCGACCGACTCCAGGTCGAAGCCACCGCGGAACACCGACAGCCGGTCCAGCAGGTTTCGAGCGCCGGGCGCAAGCAGGTCGTAACTCCAGGCGATGGCGGCGCGCAGGGTCTGCTGGCGCTCCGGCAGATCACGGGCACCGGCAGTCAGGACGGCCAGATGCTGATCCAGCCGGGACAGGATCTGACTTGGTGTCAGCAGCCTGCTGCGCGCTGCTGCCAGCTCGAGGGCGAGGGGCATCCCGTGCAGTCGCGCGGTGATGCCGGCGATCGCCGCGCTGTTGTCGACGGTGAGCATGAAGCCCGGTCGTACCGCCGCGGCCCTGGCCACGAAGAGGCGGACGGCCTCGTCCCCCTCGAGCGTCGCCACGTCATGCTCGCGGAGCCCGCGGGGAAGATTGAGCCGTTCGACCTCCGACAGGTGACTGACGTCCGGCGGAGCCGGTAGGCCCGGGACCGGGAATTCCTGTTCGCCCGAGACGTGCAGGACGATCCGCGTCGTCACCAGACACGACAGCGCGGGACAGCGGCGCAGCAGGTCGGCGACGACGGGACCCGCCTCGCTCACCTGCTCGAAGTTGTCGAGCACAAGCAGGACGGCCCGATCGCCGATCTCCTCGACGACGCGCTCGAGCGCCGGGCGGACGGCATCATCCATCAGGCCGATCGTCCGGGCGATCGTCGGGGCGACAAGGCTCGGGTCCCGGATGGCCTCGAGAGCCACGAACCAGGTACCGCCCGGGAAGCGTTCCGCCGCGGCAGCAGCGACCTGGAACGACAGCCTGGTCTTGCCGGTCCCTCCCGGCCCGGTGAAGGTGAGCAACCTCGTCCGCTCGAGCAGGGTCAGAGCGTCGGCGACCTCCCGCTCCCTCCCGACGAAGGTAGTCAGCTGCGTTGGCAGGTTGCCGGGACGAGCGTCGAGCGAGCGAAGTGGCGGGAAATCCGAGGCGAGCCCGGCGATGACCAGCTGGCTGAGATGCTCGGGATCGCGCAGGTCCTTGAGGCGGTGGTCGCCCAGGTCCCGAAGCGTGATGCCGTCGGGCAGTCCGTCGCCCAGAAGGCCACGCGTGATCTCACTGATCAGGACCTGACCGCCGTGGGCGACGCCGCTGATCCTCGCACAGCGATTGATGGTGAGGCCGACGACGTCATCGCCGACCGCGCGGATCTCGCCGGTGTGGATACCCATACGGACCCTGATCGATCTGCCCTCCGGCCACGTCTCGGCGGCGAGAGCTCGCTGCGCGTCGGCGGCCGCCGCGACCGCCTCTGATGCGGTCGCAAAGACGACGAAGAACGAGTCGCCCTCCGTCCCCCGTTGGTGACCGTGGTGGGCGGTGAACGCCTTGCGAAGGAGTTCGCGATGACGCTCCCGGATATCGGTGTACTCGTTGGTGCCGAGCTCGATCTCGAGCTTCGTCGAGCCCTCGATATCGCTGAACAGACAGGTCACGACACCAGCCAGGGCCCCGTTTTCCGGGGTCCTGTCGTCGCGAGCCTCGTCCTCCCGGGTGTCGCCTCCCGGAACGGGCGAGGATGCGGGGTTCATCGGTCTGCGGCCATGTCGTTCAGTGGTCTGTCGCCTCGGTCAGCGTACGAAGCCGCTCAGCCAGGCCACGCAGGACTGTGAGGGCGACCAGCGGATGCTCCATGACGACCGCCTCGAAGTCCCATGTGGCGAGGGCCAGGCAGGTCGTCGGCCCTACGGCGACGACCTGGGCGACGCGCGGTCGGCCGTCGAGGACCGACAGCTCGCCAAAGAACCCGCCTAGCCCGTTGGAGGCGACCACTCGGCCGTCACGGACCACATCGGCGCGGCCCGCCACGACGACGAAGAACCCGGTGCCGATCTCGCCCTGTCGGGCGATCACCCGACCGTCGGGGAAGTCGACCTCGACGACGCGATCCGCGATGCGACCGAGTCCGTCGGCATCGACACCCGCGAACAGGCGGACTCCCGCGAGCAGTTCGACGCGGTCTTCGCGGGTCAGGGTCATGAAGCCTCCATCCGGATGGCGATCGCCGCCATCCACCGTGTTGCCGGTCGGTGCGCCGCGGAGAGGTGGGGTGGTGTTCGGATGCTGCGCCGCCGCCCTGCGAGCGTCAAGGGCATGTGCCCCTTTCGCCCCTTTCGCTGCAAACGTGTGCGTGGCACCATGCACGCGATGGCCGGCCGTGAGGAACTCATCGCTTCGATCGCCGGCTTCGGGCTGTTCGCCGACCTGACCAGTCCCCAACTCGCGGGCGTCGTCCACACCTTCGAGGAGATGGCGTTCGCCGAAGGAGAACGCGTCCTGCGCCAGGGGTTATCCGGCGGGGGGTTCTACGTGATCATCGATGGTGAGGCGGCGGTCATCGTGGACGGATCGGAACGAGCACGGCTGGGCCGGGGCGACTACTTCGGGGAGGTTTCGGTCCTCCTCGGCGATGTCCCGATCGCCGATATCGTCGCCACGCGACCGCTGCGCTGCCTTGTCCTGGCCGCGCCACTGGTCGAGGCATTCCTCGTTGCGAACCCGCGGGTGATGTACCGGATGCTCCAGGCCCAGTCCCGGCGGCTCGTCGCCGCGACCCGATGGCGGAGCTGACCCGAACGACGGGGGACGAACGCCCGTACCCGCCGGGAAGTTACCCGGTCGTCGTCATCGGCTCCGGGCCTGGCGCCCTGCAGGTCTCCTACTCTCTGGGCCGTCTCGGGATCCAGCACGCCGTCATCTCGGCGGACCCGACGCCCGGTGGCATGTTCCGGCACTGGCCGTTCTTCCAGCGGCTCCTGTCGTGGACCAAGCCCCATGCACCCGCTCCTCGCGGCACCCGCGCCTACGAGCGATACGACTGGAACAGCCTGCTGGGTGAGACGCCCGAGACGCGCGCGATCCAGCCGGGCCTCATGGACGGGACGTCCTACTTCCCATCCCGACCCGAGATGGAGGCGAACCTCGTCGCCTTCGCCGACCATGCCGGGATCGTGGTGCGCCAGGACTGCCGCTGGACCTCGACATCGATCGATACGTCGTCGGGTGTGAACACCTTCGTCATCGAGACGACCGATGGGATCTATCGGACCGAAAACCTGGTGGTCGCAGTGGGTGTCGCCGAGCCGTACACACCGCCCGGCC
>CAYNGM010000056.1:0-9968 GCA_964396565.1 uncultured Anaerolineaceae bacterium
GAACGCTGGCTCGCGCTCATCTACCAGGACCAGATAACCGGGACCTGGCACATCGAACGGCTGTACGACTAGCGGACCTTGCCGATGCGGCCCAGGTGCGTCTCCTGGAACGACGTCGGCAACTTGAGGCCGTATCCGACCGCTCGATCCATCCCGACATGCGCGATGAGGATCGCTCCCGCCAGGATCACCAGAGTATTGCCGGTCCACAGGCCAAGACCCAGCACGGCCAGCCCGATGGCCCAGTTGTGGAACAGGTTGTAGGTGAAGGCGCCCAGGCGAGGGCCTCGCAGATAACCGATCGCCGAGGCATCCGGCAGGAGCAGCAGCGGGATGGCCAGGAGCCACGGTCCGCCCGCGGCCAGAAAGACCGCGAGGCCGGCCACGAACGCCGCCCCGCCCTCGAGTCGAAGCCAGGAGCGGGTGGATGGTGGCGCCACGATGTTCGCCCTGGAGGTGGAGTCGACCGCCGGTCGAGATGTCGTCAGCGCCTGCATCGATCCGCTCCCTTCGTCGATCTCGGAAGCGCAGATCCATCTCGGCGCCTCCTATGATGGCTAATCTACATAGCCATCATGGCTATTGTCAATAGCCTATACTCGGAGCGACATGGAGCGATCGACATGAGCCCGACACCCGCCCGTACGTCACGTGATGCCATCACGGCGGCTGCCCGCGAGATCCTCGAGGAGGACGGCATGGGCGCCGTCACGATGCAGGCAGTGGCTGCCCGCGTCGGTGTCCGTGCACCGTCGCTCTACAAGCATGTCGCCGACCGCGAGACCCTGATCCGGGCGGTACGGACGACGATCATCGAGGACCTCGCGACGGCCATCCTCCCCGACGTGGCTTCGACTGATGCGCGTGGCACCCTAAGGGTGGTTGCCCGACGGTACCGAACGTTCGTTCACCTCAACCCGATCGGTTACGGCTCGCTCTTCCAGCCCGATGGTCGTCTCACCGAAGCCGACACGGCGCTGCTCGCGAGCCTGGGTCGACCGCTCGTCGAAGTCATGCGCGAACTGGTCGGAGCGGCCGCCGCGCTCGGAGCCGCCCGGACATTCGTGGCGTGGGCGCACGGCTTCACGAGCCTGGAACTCGTCGGGGGGTTTCGTCTCGGTGGTGACTTGGATCGTGCTTACGAGGACGGCATAGAGCTGATCCTCGCCGGGGTCAGCGGATCGGACCACCCGCAAGCAGGGTGACGACGAACAGGATCAGGAACAGCCCGATCACCAGGACCAGGGCGCCGACATCGCGTGGCTGGGCTGACTGCATCGAGACCCCCGGGGCGGCCGGACCGGATCCCTCCGATCACCCGGGCACTCCTCCGACGCTCGGGCGGCGCTAGTGTAGCTGCGAATCGGCGCGTGTGCACCCCGGACCTTGGAGCCGCCAGGGACGGATGTCGTTCTACCCCTCGGGGGTCGGGATGCTGCCGATGAAGACGATCGCGACGAGGGCGAACAGGACCACCGTCAGCAGTGTGGCTCCGATGACGTCGCGCGGTCGTGGGTCCATCGTCGCTCAGTGCTCCTCGTGTTCGTGTCGATCAGGTCAAGGTGCCGGGCAGTCCGCCCCGTAGCGCACCGTGACCAGGATCATGCCGCCCTGTGGCGTGATGGCCGTCTCGATCCGACATCCGTCATCGCCGACCGAGTCGAGGATGTACTGGCCGTCCTCGAGCGGGCCCGATAGTGCCTCCGTACTGTACGCCGCGGTCTCCATGGCCGTCTGGGCCCAGGTGGCGACCTCACCGGCATCGGTACCCGTGATGGCGTATGCGGCGCTCACGGGATCCGGACCAGCATCGTCCGCCGATGCCGAACCGGCGTAGCGTGGGAAGCCCGCCGGGAGCGCATCCCAGATCCGGCCCCACTCGGTATCGGTTTGCGTGACGGCGGTCGGCGCGCTCGGGGTCGTCTCGGGCTGGCCTGTCGGCTCGACCTCGCCGCTGCTTGCTTCGGGGCTCGGCGCGCGCGATGGGGGACCTTCGCCGGTCGCTGGTGGCTCGGTGGGGGTGACGGGCGACATGGACGCCACGGGCGGTGTCGTCGCACCAGGGCCGCAACCTGCGGCGAGGGCACCCAGGACGAGGATCGCGATGAGGATGGAGCGCACGCGGGCACGACCTCCGGGACGGGCTGGATCGCCCCAGTATCGTCGGTGTCGCGCGAGTCGGCAGATGTGACAGGACCCCGCCGCCGGTAGGTCAACTCCCGCCCCCATGCGGGTGGTTGACCGATCTCCCCGTGCGACGGGGTCCTGTTCGCCTTGATCGCCGCTCACCAGCGACCCGGCGAGGTCGGCATCGACCATCGCAGTCGAGTGCCGCCGATTGTCGTCCCGAGCCCCCAGGCGCCGAGACGGGATGTAGTGCTAGATCGCTGCCGCCTGGGCCGCGATGAGCGCCGGCAGGAGGACAAGGATCAGGAGCATCGCGAGCGCCACCGACAGGGCCGTCCGGAGCGCGATCAGGGCGACCGGTCGGAACGGGCGATGCAGGTGGAACGTCGCGTGCACGCCCCTGAGACGCCGTGCTGCCTGAAAGTGTTTCATCTGGTAGTGATAGAACGTTTGTTCTATGATGATCGGCCCCCTCCATCGG
Organism: uncultured Anaerolineaceae bacterium; assembly: GCA_964396565.1. GTDB lineage: Bacteria > Chloroflexota > Limnocylindria > Limnocylindrales > CSP1-4 > SPCO01. Next base: position 2,609 of record CAYNGM010000056.1, read on the forward strand.
CCCCCGATCGGAGTCGACCAGTGGCAAGACAAGGTCCCATCCCGTACGCGGAACTTCACGCCCATACCAACTTCTCGTTCCTCGATGGAGCGTCGGCACCGGACGAGCTGGTCGCCCGAGCGGTAGAGCTGGGGCTCACCGGATTGGCCGCCACGGACCACGCCGGTCTCTATGGCGCGGTCCGCTTCGCATCCGCGGCCGGGGAGGCGGGCATCCATCCGGTGATCGGGACCGAGGTGGAGTTCGTTGATCCGGCCGTCGCGGATCCCGACCAGATCGTGATCCCCGCCCGTCGTGCCAGGCGTGGGCGACGCGCGGGTGAGGCGGCCATGGGTCGAGCCGGTGATCCGATCATCGACGGCCGACCCGGTCGCCCGCGACCTGAACGCGCCCGACTGCCCGGTCATCGCGAGCCCGTGAAGGAGGACTTGCGCGGGATCGGTCCGAGTGTCCGCGGTCCACGATCGGTCCTGCTCGCCCGGAGTCAGGTCGGCTGGCGGAGCCTGTCGCGTCTCCTCTCGAGAGCCAACATGGCCGGCACGAAGGGTGCGCCGCGGATGAGCCACGCGCTGCTCGAGGCCGACCACCAGGACGTGCTCGTGCTGTCAGGTGGTCGCGGCGGCGAGGTCGGTCGTCGCCTGTTGGTCGGCGACCTGGCTGGGGCGCGGGCGGCGGCCGAGCGCCTGATGGCAATGGTCGGGCGCGACGCTCTGTGCATCGAGGTCTCGCATCACCTGCGCCCCGATGACGACTGGCTGGTAGCCGCGTCGGTCGCGCTGGCGGCGTCGCTGCGCCTGCCGATGGTGGTCACGAACGCGGTCCACTACGCCCGGCCCGAGGATCGTGAGCTGTACGACGTGCTCACGGCCATCCGCCATGGCCGGACGCTCGACACCCTCGGGGACCTGCGCCGCCCTGATGGTGAGTCGTACCTGAAATCGGGCGCCGAGCTGATGGCGCTCGGAGCGAGGTCTGCCGGGTTCGATCGGGAGACCCTCCGCGCGTGGCGCGCGGGCATCGAGCGGTCGGCCGCCATCGCCGCCGACTGCACCGTCGATCTCGAGTTCGAGCAGTATCGCTTCCCGGGCTTCCCGGTACCCGATGGGGAGACGCCTTTCTCGTACCTCTCGACGTTGTGCTGGGACGGGGCCAGAGCCCGCTACCACCCGCTGACACCGGCCGTCGTGAAGCGGCTCGCCCACGAGCTCGAGGTCATCGAGCGAGCCGGACTCGCCGAGTTCTTCCTGATCTGCTGGGACCTGATGAGGTTTGCCAGAGAGCAGGGGATCCCGGCCCAGGGACGGGGGAGTGCGACGAGCTCGATCGTGTCGTACACGCTGGGGATAAGCCGGGTCGAGCCGATCGCCCACGACCTGCTGTTCGAGCGGTTCATCAATCCGGGCCGGACGACCTACCCGGACGTGGACATCGACTTCAGCTCGGCTCGTCGGGAGGAGGTCATCCAGTACATCTACCGACGCTACGGCCCGGAGCACACGGGGATGGTCTGCAATCTCGTCACGTATCGGGCGCGCTCGGCGGTCCGCGAGGTCGGGTACGCGCTGGGTTTTCCGCGGCCGCTCGTGGATCGTGTCGCGAAGGCGCTCGAGACGTACGACAGCGTGATGGTCCGGCGTGATCTCGAGGCGGACGGGGGTTTTGCCGAGTTCTTCCGACGAACAGGGGAGGGGGTGCCGGGCGAAGTCGGTGCCGCAATGGGCGAGGTCGGGTCGTCGGGTGCGGCCGCTGCTGCCGAGCGCGCCGAGGAGCACGGTCTCGTGGACCGGATGGGTCAGCTGAACACGCGTGTCCCACTCGTCGGGAAGGTGCCGCCGTGGCGCCAGCCCCGTCCGCCGGAGGATCCGGAAGCACCGCGACCGTTCGCCTGGCTGGGGGAGGATGCGGCCGGGGCTGGCGATTCGGCCGGGGTTGGTGGGAGCGGAAGCGGGGCAGGGAAGGAACCGCCATTCCGCGACGATCAGCTCGCGTTGCGGACCGCGATCTGGCGCGACAACCACCCCGACGGTAGCCGCCGCGACGGTAGCCGTGGTCGCCCCCATGGTGGCCACTCCGATGACGAGGGTGGCCCTGGCGACACGCCGGCGAGTGTGGCGTGGCTGCGTGACGGGCGTGGCACGGGCTATGCAGCAGACCGGGAGCGGCTTGTCCCGGCGACGTTCGTCCCGGCGACGCCCAGCCCGACAGCACCATCCGACGCTGGGATCGTCGCCGTCGATCCGGACCACGGCATGCCGCTGCCCCCACCGCGCAGGACAGACCGTCTCGGTCGCCCCAGTCCATGGGATCCGCCGTCGCCCGCGACGACGTCGATGGGTCGGGGTGGGAGTCGGTCCGGGGCGCCCGGCCCGCGGAGCTCGGTCGCCCGGATCGAGCCCGAACCGGTGCCCCAGCCTCGCGGTGGCTCCACCGTAGGCCTCTCCCAGTGGGAGCGTTGGCTGGAGTTCTGTGCCCGCATCGATGGCTTCCCGCGCCACCTGTCGATCCACAGCGGCGGGATGCTGGTGACCGCGGCGCCGCTCATCGACCTCGCCCCGATAGAACGCGCGACGATGGCTGATCGGGTCGTCGTCCAGTTCGACAAGCGGGACGTAGAGGCGCTCAAGCTCATCAAGCTCGACCTGCTGGGCCTCGGGATGCTCGCCGCGATGGACGAGACACTCCAGCTCATCGAGCACGATTGCGGGGTCTGCCTGATCCTCGATCGATTGCCCGAGGACGTCCCGGAGGTCTTCGCCATGCTCGGGGCGGCCGACACCGTCGGGGTCTTCCAGGTCGAGAGCCGGGCACAGATGCAGACGCTCCCGAAGTCGAGGCCGCGGACCCTCGACGACCTCGTCGTGGAGGTCGCGATCATCCGGCCGGGGCCGATCCAGGGCAACGCCGTCCACCCGTTCCTGCGCCGTCGGCAGGGGCTCGAGCCGGTCGAGTACCTCCACCCGAGTCTGGAGCCCGTGCTGAAGGACTCGATGGGCGTGATCCTCTACCAGGAGCAGGTCATGCGCATCGCCATCGAGGTGGCCGGATTCAGCGCTGCCGAGAGCGACGGGTTCCGACGGGCGATGGGCACGTGGCGCTCAAGCCACGAGATGGAGAAGCTACATCGCCGGTTCGTCGATGGCGCGCTGCGCCAGCCGGGAATGACCGAGGAGATCGCCGAGGAGCTGTTCCGCCAGGTCGCTGCGTTCGCCAGCTTCGGTTTCGCCAAGTCGCATGCCGCAGCTTTCGCCCGGACCGCCTACGAGTCGTCGTTCCTCAAGCTGTTCTATCCGGCCCAGTTCCTCGTCGGGCTCATCAACGCCCAGCCGATGGGCTTCTATCCGGTCGAGGTGCTGGTCAACGACGCCAAGCGTCATGGCGTCGCGGTGCTCCCCGTGGACGTCGATGCGTCCGCTTACCGGACGACGACCGAGTGGATCGGTCACGAGGCCCAGCCCACCCCGGTCATGTCATCGGGATGCGTCGTCCCATCGGCCGATGCACGCGAGCGCTGGACACCGGCGGTCACTGGGGGTTGGGCGGTGCGCCTGGGACTGCACCTGGTCAAGGGCATCGGCGAGGAGCACGCGGCTCGTCTGGACCGGGAGCTCGCCCGCGGTCCGTACGCGAGCCTGGCCGATGTCGTGGAGCGGACCGAGCTATCCGAGGAGGTCATCGAGCGACTGATTCGCGTCGGGGCCCTTGATGGGCTCGGTCGGCCACGACGCGAGCTGCTCTGGCAGTTGCGCGAGGTCGCCTCTGCGTCCCGTGGTCGGATGGATGGCCGGACGGTCCGGGTGTTGGGTCGGGCCGCCGGCAAGCGGGGCGCGGCCGCGGGTCGGCCGATGGACCTGCGGCTACCGGCGACGGACGCGCCGGAACTGCCGTCTATCACCGAGTCGGAGCGGGTCGGCGATGCCTACGCCGTCCTGGGAGTGGATGCACGACGGCAGGTCGTCGAACTGTTCCGGCCGGCGCTCGATCGCCTGGGTGCCCTGCCCAACGCCGCGCTGGCCGATCGTGGGCCGGGTCGAGTGAGGGTCGGTGGTCTCGTCGTGACGCGTCAGCATCCGATGACTGCCAAGGGCACCGTCTTCCTTGCGCTCGAGGATGAGACCGGGATGGTCAATGTGACGATGTGGCCGAAGACCTGGGAGCGTCTGCGTGGCGTAGTCCGTCGTCATGCGCTGCTGCTCGTGGACGGTGATCTTCAACGGGAGGGATCGGTGGTCAACCTCGTCGCCCGTGATGTCCGGTCTCTCACCGAGGTGACTGCCGCTGCCGATGGGCCCGCGACGCCAGAGGGGGTTCGACAGATGGGCCACGCCGGGATGCGCCGGCTGAGTTGACCGGCTGACCTCCCTGGGGCGCGCCCGCCGTCCGGATGATCGACCGCCGCGCGATCGGTCAGTGTCGAGCGTTCGCCTTCTGCGAACCGGCTGTCCGCGACCGGCCGTCTGCCTTGGCCGACTTGCCGGAGCGTGCCTGGTTCCGGTTGGGGTTCGTGATCATCAGGAACCTCCGATACCAGGCCGCAGCAGATGCGAAGAAGGCGCCCATCACCGGCGAAAGCAGGAACGCGCCCATGATCGTCTGGGTCGCGCCGTTCGGGTTGGCCGAGGTCGTGACCGACGAGGCGAACACGGTCAGGATGAGGGTCGAGTAACAGACCGCCGACAGGAGCCCGACAATCGCGCCCAGGAGCCAGCTCGCCCGTGGCGCGAGGAACCCGGCCAGGAACACGCCACCGATGGCCGGGGTCTGGATGAAGTAGGCGAACAGGAACTGGGTGACGATGTCCTGACCGGCCGTGATCGCAAAGGCGACCGTGCTGCCGACGACCAGCAGGCTCGGCAGCCACAGGGCCTTGCTGTGGATGGCGATGTGCGGAAGAGCGGCGACGTCGCCGCGCACGTCAAGAGGTCGGAAAGAGAGTCGGAACGCCGTCCCGATGCCGACCCGACCCTGGGGGCTGGGTGCCTGCGACCGCGCATCGCTCCGAGGCTTGGCGGTCGCGGCCGCCTCCGGGACTCCGTCGGTGGTTTCGTCGAGTGCGTCCTCCGCGGCTTGCTGTTCTGCGCGGTAGCGTCGTCGCGCTGCGGCGCGGTCGGTCCTCTTGGCGCGGGCCACGGTCTCTCCTGGGGTTCGGGGCTGATGGTTGGGCTTCGGGTGGTTGCCGGAGTTGGTGGCGGTTTCGGTCAGGGGTCGCGAGTGGGCGGTCATCGTAGTCGATAAGTGGCCGATAAGAGCCTGTCGCTATCAATCGTGGTCCGCTGCCAGCCAACTCCCCGCCTGCCCCCGCCGGGAGGTCACGCATGGTTCGCGTCCGGCGCGCGGGGAGGACCGCGCTCGCCCTGTCGATCGCCCTTGGGGCGGCATCTGGTCCACAGTCGATCGAACTTCCCGGTGGCGCCATCGCCAGGGCGGCGACCGTCACCTGGCCGACATCGAGCCTCGTGGTCTCCGAGGTCCAGACAGGTGGCTCGTCGGCGTCCGATGAGTTCGTCGAGATCGCAAACCAGGGGTCGGTCGCCGTGGACCTTGGTGGGCTTGAGGTGGTCTACGCGACGTCATCGGGATCGACCGTGACACGCAAGGGAACGTGGGCAAGTCCGTTCCCGCTCGAACCCGGACGACGGACCCTGCTTGTCAACGGCGCCGGCTCGTACGCGGGTGTCGGGGACGCGACCTACAGCGGTGGTTTCGCTGCGACCGGCGGAGCCGTGATCCTGCGGGTCGTTGGCGGTGAGGTGCTGGACGCCGTAGGGTGGGGTGACGCGTCGAACACGTTCGTGGAGGGCACAGCCGCACCTGCCCCGGTCGCCGGATCCAGCCTCGAGCGGTTGCCGGGTGGTTCGGCCGGGAATGGGACTGACACCAACGCCAACGCTTCCGACTGGACACTGAGGGCGAGCCCGGATCCACAGAACCTGGCAGCGCCTCCGGTCCCGACCCCGACCCCGACCGTCGCCCCGACACCGACGCCGACACCGACACCAACCCCGACCGTCGCCCCGACACCGACACCGACACCGACACCGACACCGACCGTCGCCCCGACCCCGACCGTCGCCCCGACGCCGACCCCGATTCCGACCCCGACACCCACCCCGGTGCCGACGCCGACACCCACCCCTGTGCCGGTCATCACGATCGCCGAAGCTCGAGGGGCGGTCGACGGCAGCACCGTGGCCGTCGAAGGTGTCCTGACGACCGAACTCGGTGCCCTCGAAGGCGGGCGAACTGCCTTCATCGAGGATGCCTCAGGCGGGATCGCGGTCTATCTGGCCGGCCCGGTGGTCGCCACGGCCCCCGCGGGGACGCGCATCGCGGCGACCGGGGCGATCGACTCCAGGTACGAACAGCGGACACTGCGTGTCGCCGAATCGGACATCGTGATCCTCGCGGCGGAGAACCTTCCCGTCGCCCTGGCCACCCGCACGGGAGCGGCCACAGAGGCGCTCGAAGGCCGCCGTCTCGAAGTCGATGGTCTTCTCCAGCCGGGCATCGATGCGGTCGCCGACGGGACGTCGGTGACCATCGACGACGGCAGCGGCCCAGTCCGCGTCGTCATCACGCCGATCGCCCTTGCGGGTCGCGAACTGGTGCCGGGTGCGTCGGTCCTCGCCGCCGGCCCGCTTGGACAGCGCGACAGTTCCGGGACGGGATCTGCCGGCTATCGGCTCTACGTGACCCTTCCTTCCGACCTGGTCATCACCTCGGCGCCGCCTCCGACACCGACGCCCACGTCTCCGACTCCGACTCCAACGACGTCGCCTGGTCCGACGCCCGAGCCGACCGCAACGCCATCGCCAGAACCGACCTCGACTTCGACGCCCGGTCCGACGCCCACTCCTACCCAGGTGCCCACGCCGCAGCCGACCTCCACCCCGACCCCCGAGCCGACTTCATCGCCCACGCCCACGCCGCAGCCGACCGCCACGACCATGCCCATCTCCGTCGCACGCACTGCCGCCGTCGGATCGACCGTCAGCGTGACCGGTGTCGTGACCGCCGAGGCCGGGCGGCTTGGAACACCACCGCTGCTGGCGATCGCCGACTCGACCGCCGGCATCGTCGTCCGTCTTCCGGCAGGCGTCGCGACGCCACCGCGCGGCGCCATCCTGCGGGTCAGGGGTCCCATCGCCGACCCATACGGGCAGACGGAGATCCGTCCCGTCGCGAGCGACGTGTCGATCGATGGCAGCAGCGTACTTCCCGCCCCGATGAGCATCGGGTCGGCCGGACTGGGCGAGTCACTCGAGGGCAGCCTCGTCGCGATAAGCGGACGACTCATGACACGCCCGTCGACTTCGACCGCGGGCGACATCGCGATGACGATCCGTTCGGGGACCGGCGTCTT
>CAYNGM010000057.1:0-9946 GCA_964396565.1 uncultured Anaerolineaceae bacterium
TACAGGGCGGGCACGACCTTGCGATGCGCCAGGTCGCCGGTCGCGCCGAACAGCACGAGGACGGACGGATCCGGTACGCGCTCCAGCCGCAGGCCCTCGCGCAGGACGTTCTCGACGGACTTCGAGCGCGGCATGCGTCGGCCGTGACGAGCCTCGCGCATCGCGCGCATCGTCAGCGGCGCGTCTCCCTTCCGCGACGCGGACTGGGCCGGCGCGGACTGGGCCGGTGCGGACTGGGCCGGTGCGGCCTGGGCCGGTGCGGCCGCCGGTGGAGCCGCCGGTGGAGCCGCCGCCGCCGGTTGAGCCGCCGCCGCGGCCGCTCCAGCCGCCTCCGTTCGCGCCCCCGGCGTTGGCGTCGCGTCCCCCTTGCGACCCCCCGTGGCGGCCACCCGCCTACTCCGTCTTCACCGCGTGACCACCGAACTCGTTGCGCAGGGCGGCGAGGACCTTGCCCCCGTAGGAGTCGTCCTGGCGAGATCGGAAGCGCGTCTGCAGCGAGAGCGTGATGACGGGTGCCGGGACGTCCTTGTCGATGGCTTCCTGGACGGTCCAGCGGCCCTCGCCCGAGTCGGCCACCCAGCCCTTGAGGTGCTCGAGGTCCTGGCCCTGGGCGCGGAACGCACGACCGGCCAGTTCGAGCAACCAGGAGCGCACGACCGAGCCCTGCATCCACAGCTCGGAGATCGCGGCAAGGTCGAGATCGTAGTCGCTGGCATGCATGATCTCGAAGCCCTCGGCGTAGGCCTGCATCAGGCCGTACTCGATGCCGTTGTGGACCATCTTCACGTAGTGACCGGCACCCGGTCCGCCGACGTGCATGTAGCCGCCCTCGGGGGCGAGCGTCCGGAAGATCGGTTCGAGCGGGGCCACGACGTCGCGCTCGCCACCGACCATCAGGCAGTAGCCGACCTGCAGGCCCCAGATCCCGCCGGACGTGCCGGCATCCACGTAGCCGATGCCCTTGGCGGCAAGTGCTGCCTGGCGTCGGACGTCATCGTGGAAGTTGGTGTTGCCGCCATCGATGATCGTGTCGCCCGGCTCCAGGTGCTCGAGCAGCTCCTCGATCTGGGCCTCGGTGGCGTCGCCAGCGGGAACCATCACCCAGACCGCGCGCGGCTTGTCGAGAGCGGCCACGAGGTCAGCGATCGATGCGGTCGCCTTCGCTCCCTCACCCTCCGCCTCGATCTCCTGCGCCTTCTCCGGGGTTCGGTTGTAGACGAGGATCTCGTGGCCGTCGCGGACGAGTCGGCGGACCATGTTGGCCCCCATCCGACCGAGACCGATGAACCCGATACGCATGCTGGTCATCCCTCCGGGGTCTGGTCGAGCGCGGCGTCAAGCGCCCGCTCAAGAGCGGCCAGCCCGGCATCCACGTCCGCCCCGAGGTGGACGCGCAGGATGGGCAGGTCGTGGGCTTCGATGGCGGCGAAGTCACCGGCCGCCTGGGCGTCGATGAGCTGGCCGAATGTGTACGACCAGCCGGGGATCCGGTGATCGGACGGGTGGTCGGACGTGAGCTGCAGGAACCAGCCGATCGGGGCGCCGCCCTTGTGGAGCTGCCCGGTGCTGTGCAGGAAGCGCGGTCCATAGCCGAGGGTCGTGGCGTTGCCGGTGGCGGCCAGGAGTGCGCCACGCATCCGTCCCAGTGCTTCGTCGCGCTCCGGGGTGGCCGCGATGAACGCCTGGATCGCCAGATACGACGTGGGCTTGCGGCGGGCGAGGTGACGAGCAAGCTCACCGCTGACGTCGCCATCGACCGAGGTCAGGCGCAGGGCGGCGTCGCCGTGAAGCACGAGGCCATCGCCCTCGGCGACCGGTGCCGGCGGGCCCTCGGGCGTCTCGCCGTGCTCCGCCCTGGCCAGCACGTCGCGGGTCAGCTGCTTGGCCTCCTCGACATTCGGTTGGTCGAATGGATCGATGCCCAGGACCGCCCCGGCGATGGCTGTGGCGACCTCCCAGCGCACGAACTCCGCGCCGAGATCGATCGGGTCCGCGAGGCGGATCCGGATGACTGGGTGACCGGCGGCTTCCAGTGCGTCGGCGAGCGCATCGTGATCGTTGTCCGCGGCGCCATCGAGGGCGAGCCGGACGAAGGCGCGATCGGTCCCGTAGCCGCCGGGCTCGACCGCCGGTTCGCCGTCGATCGGGACGATGCCCACGCCGCGCTTGCCGGTGCTCTCGGCGATGAGTTGCTCGACCCACGCTCCGAACGCGACGATCTCCTGGTCGGCGAGGAACGTCAGCTTGTCGCGACCCGCGCGTGCCAGCGTCCCCATCGCGAGGCCAAGGCTGACGCCCGGGTTGGCCGCAGGATCCGGCTCGCGACAGGCGCCCAGCATCGCGCTGGCCGAAGCGAGCAGGGCATCGAGATCAAGACCGATGAGCGAGGCCGGAACGAGGCCGACATAGGTCAGCGCGCTGTAGCGACCCCCGATATCGGGCGGGTTGAGGAAGACGCTGCGGAAGTCGTCGTGATGAGCGATCGCCTCGAGGCTCCGGCCTGGATCGGTCACGACCGCTATCGCCTCACCGGGCTGGTCGTAGACGTGATGGGGATGGCCCTTGATGGCGGTCTCGATACGTGCCCATGCCTCGGCCAGGAAGGCGTTCGGTTCGACGGTCGTCCCGGACTTGCTCGCGACGAGGACGAGGGTCCGGAGCGCGTCGAGCCCATCAAAGACGGCGTCGACGGTTGCCGGGTCGGTCGAGTCGAGCAGACGCAGCTCGAGATAGCCCTCCGTGGTCCCGAACGTCCGGTGGAGGACGTCGGGGGCGAGGCTGCTGCCGCCCATGCCGGCGATCACCACGGTCGTGAAGCCGGCCTCGACGATCCCGTCACCGAAGCCCTCGAGTGCGGCGATCTGATCGGTGAAGTGGGCGGGGGCGTCGAGCCAGCCGAGTCGTTCGGCGATGGCCGCCCCGACGCGCTCGTCCGATGTCCAGAGCGATACGTCGCGGTCGAACAGGCGGGTCGCCCATGACTCGTCGCGGGCGGTCGTCACGGCCGCCTCGTAGGCTGCGGTCGCATCGCCGAGCTCGAGGCGCGGGACGCTCAGAGTCGGCATCGATGGTTCGGTCATCCTGGTCTCCGAAGGAATGGCGTCGTGGCGGGGGCGAGGGAGTCCGACTCCACGGTCACGCAGGTCCTTCATGGTACGTCGCCCGCGCCGACCGGCGGTGTCGACGGTGTCCGCCCGTCCCCGGCATGCCGCCGGGCCTCCTCGTGATCAGCCTTCGGACGCTTCGATCGCCTTGACCTTGTCCAGCCGTCGGCGGTGACGCGGTTCGCCACTGAACGTCGCCCCAAGGAAGGCGACCGCACACTCGAACGCAGGCTCCGGTCCGATGACCCGGGCGCCAAGGGTCAGGACGTTCATGTCGTCGTGCTCCACGCCCTGGTGGGCGGAATACGTGTCGTGGCAGACGGCCGAGCGGATCCCACGCATCTTGTTGGCGGCCACGCTCGCACCGACGCCCGACCCGCAGATGAGGATCCCGCGATCGGCCTCATCACGCTGGATGGCGTGCCCGAGGCGCTGGGCGAAGTCCGGGTAGTCGTCGCTGGGGTCTGAGCCGTCACCTCCGAGATCGATCAATCCGTGCTCGGGAGCCGCGATCCTCAATCTGTCGATCAGTTCATCCTTGAGGACGGCGCCGGCGTGATCTGCAGCGAATGCGATACGCATCAGGTGGATACCTCCAGGAGCCGGACGGGGACCTCGAGCTTCGGCCACCGGGCATCGGCCGTGACGATGCGATCCGCCGCGAGTTCGATCGCCGTGCCCACGATCAGGGCGTCGGGCAGCGGGAGACGTCGACCATGGCGGGCACGCAATGCCGCAGCGGTCCGGCCGATGGCACGAGTAGCGGGTTCCACGAGCGCCGGGATCGACTCCATCAGGCTGTCACGGAACGTCGGTCCGAGGGGGTCGTCGCGGAACGCGCGGACCATGTATTCGGCGTAGGCCGACACAGGGACGACGAACAGGTCGCCTGAGGCGCGCCCATCCTCTATGGCCGCCTGGGCACCACCGTGGTGGGCGTCGGACGCATCGACGAGCGCGATGAGGACGCTTGCGTCGAGCACTACCGTTCCCATTCGTCACGCAAGTCGTCGAGGTAGCCGGGCGGGAACATGCCGGTCATCGAGCCGATGTGGCGAAGCAGCGGGTCCTCTTCACGCCTGAGCACGATCTGTCCGTCGGTCTTCAGTTCGACCGCGAGTGTGTCACCCGGGCCCAGCCCGGCGCGGACGAGGACGTCCACGGGCAGCGTGACCTGGTTCTTCCGGCTTATCCGGGTGAACCCCTTGCGGCGTCGCTGCTTGACTTCGTCCATCGCGAGTCAAGGATAGGCGTCGGCTGAGCAGGCTACAAGCCGGCGCAGGTAGGCCTCAGCCGGTGTGAGCACCGATGTGACCGGGATCGAGCGTCGGGATGCGTCCGCGCAGGCCATCGCGGATGACCCGCCGACCGACGTCGGCGACCCGGTCTGCGGTGAACCCGAAGTGCTCCAGGATCGCGCCGATCGGTGCCGACGCCCCGAAGTGATCGAGCCCGATGATCGCGCCGCCATCGCCGACCCAGCGCTCCCAGCCGAGGCTGACACCCATCTCGATGCTGACCCGTGCCCGCACCGTCGACGGCAGGACCGACTCGCGGTACTCCGGCGGCTGGGCCTCGAAGCGCTCCCAGCAGGGAAGAGATACGACCCTCGTCGGGATGCCGTCGGCCTCGAGCGACCCGGCCGCCACATGGGCCAGCTGGAGCTCTGACCCGGTCGCGATCAGGATGAGCTGCGGCGCGCCACCGGCCGCCTCGCGCAGCACGTAGCCGCCGCGTCGCAACCCCTCGCGGGCGAGTCGATCCGTATCGGGCAGCGTGGGGAGCTTCTGGCGGGTCAGCGCCAGGGCGACCGGACCGTCCTCCCGTTCCACGGCCAACGCCCAGGCGGCGGCCGTCTCGTTCGCGTCACCCGGTCGGACTAACCACAGGTTCGGGATCGCCCGGAGCGCCGAATAGTGTTCCACCGGCTGGTGGGTCGGGCCGTCCTCGCCGAGCCCCACCGAGTCGTGCGTCCAGACGTGGATCACGTGCAATCCGGACAGAGCCGCCAGCCGCACGGCTCCGCGCATGTAGTCGCTGAACGTCAGGAACGTGGCGTCGTACGGGATGAACCCGCCGTGATAGGCGATGCCGTTCGCGATGCCGCCCATGGCATGCTCGCGCACCCCGAAGCGCAGGTTCCGACCGGCTTCATCGGCACTGAACGAGGGCTCGTCCCTGATGTCGGTGAGGTTCGACTCGGACAGGTCGGCTGCACCGCCGAACAGCTCCGGCACCCGCCCGGCGAGGGCGTTGATGGCGTCCTGTGAGGCGTTTCGCGTGGCGACTTCCGATCCGACCTGGTAGGTCGGCAGGTCGGCGTCCCAACCGGTGGCCAGGCTCGAACGCCGCATCCGTCGCTCGAAATCGGCGGCCCGAGCAGGATCGGCCTCTCGGTAGGCGGCGACCCGACCCTCCCAATCGGCGACCAGCGCCTCGCCGTTGGGGATGGCGCGCCGGAATACCGCCAAGGCATCGGCCGGGACGTAGAACGAGCGGTCCGGGTCCCAGCCGTAGGCCTCCTTGGTCAGGCGCACCTCCTCGACCCCGAGCGGCGCGCCATGCGACTTCTGGGAGTCCTGCTTGTGCGGGCTGCCGAACCCGATGTGCGTGCGTACGGCGATGAGCGAAGGACGCTCGTCATCGATGGCCGCGCGGATCGCCGCCTCGATCGCCGCCACGTCATTGCCGTCGGTGATGCGTGCCGTGTGCCAGCCGTAGGCGTCGAAACGCTTCGTGACGTCCTCGGACCAGGCCATCGACGTCGGTCCATCGAGCTGGATGTGGTTGTCGTCGTAGCACACGATCAGCTTGCCCAGGCGAAGGTGGCCGGCCAGCGACGCGGCCTCGGACGCGATGCCCTCCTGGAGGTCACCGTCCGAGGCGATGACGAATGTCCGGTGGTCCACGATGGTGTGGCCGTCCCGGGCGAACTCATGGGCGAGACGACGCTCGGCGATGGCCATCCCGATGGCATTGGTCAGCCCCTGCCCAAGCGGTCCGGTGGTCGCCTCCACGCCGGGCGTCAGGCCGTACTCCGGATGGCCCGGCGTCCGTGAGCCCCACTGCCGGAATGACTGGATGTCCTCCATCGTGACGTCGTAGCCGGTCAGGTGCAGCAGCGAGTACAGGAGCATGCTGGCATGCCCGGCCGACAGCACGAACCGGTCGCGGTCCGGCCAGTCGGGTCGGGTCGGTGCGTGGCGCAGGAAGCGCGTCCAGATCGTGTAGGCCATGGCCGCCGCACCCATCGGGGCGCCCGGGTGCCCGGAGTTCGCCTTCTGGACGCCATCGATCGAGAGCGTCCGGATGGTATCGATGGCGAGACGGTCGAGGTCGGTCGTGGCGGTGGTCATGTCCTGGGGGTCTCCGGGCAGTTTCGCGTGGACCGACATTGTAGGAGGCGTGGGACTGCCGACCGGATTGCTACCATCGGGGCATGCCACGCCCTCGACTCCGACGTCCGCGTCGGCAGCCCGCTGGCCGCTCGGGGAGCCCGTCCCGTGCCCAAGCCCGTGCCGGCGCGATGCGTCCGCGTATCGTCGTGGTCGGCGATCTCGTCCTCGATGTCGTCCTCGCCCCGGAGCGGGCGATCGAATCGGGGTCGGACGTCCCGGGCCGAGTCACGTTGACCCAGGGCGGGTCGGCCGCCAACACGGCACGCTGGCTGGGCAGGCTCGGGGCCCGGGCGAGCCTCGTCGGCGCGGTCGGGCGTGATGCGACCGGTCGAGCCCTCGTGGAGACGCTCCGCGCGGACGGGGTGACCCCGCGCGTGGTGCGCGTCGCTGGTGAGCGGACGGGGCGGATCGGCGTATTCGTGACACCCGGCGGTGAGCGTTCGTTCGTGCAGGATCGTGCTGCCGCCCTGCGGCTCTTGCCGGATGACCTGCGGCCTGCCTGGTTCGCCCGTGCCGACCTGGTCCACGTACCGATGTACTCGCTGCTTGGTGAGCCGCTCGGGGCGGCGGGACGACGGGCGATCGAGCTCGGACGGGCCTCCGGTGCGCGCATCTCGAGCGACCTGTCGTCGATCGTCCCGCTACTTGCCGGTGGTCGGGATGCGGCGCGTTCCCTCGTCCGCGCGATCGACGCCGACCTGCTGTTCGCGAACTCATCGGAGGCGGCGGCATTCCTCGGGACCACGACGACCGATGGCCTGCTCGACTTCGCCGCGATCGCGGTCATCAAGCGGGGTGGCCAGGGGGTGACGGTGCTCGCGAGGGGCTCGTCGCCCGGCGATCCGCCGCTGCGCTTCGAGGTCGCGACGCGGTCGGTCGCGGTCGTGGATACGACCGGCGCCGGCGACGCGTTCACTGCAGGGTTCCTCGTGGGCTGGTTCGCGGCACGGGCGGCGGGTCACCCGCCCGCGGCGTCGTTGCAGCGGGCCGCCCTGGCCGGACATCGGGCCGCGGGTCGCCAGGTGACCACGCCACGGCCGGAGTTGTCGATCGGATGAGGTTCGGTGGTGGTGCGGGAGTGGTTCTGGGAACGGAGTGGCGGGGCGGATACTGAGCCTGGCGATGGTGGTGCGGACTGGTTCCGGGACCGGAGTGGCGGGGCGGATCCTGAGCCTGGCGGTGGCGGCGACGTGGTTTCGATGTAGCGACTGACGGGAGGATGACGTGGGTACTTGGGAACAGGCGGAACAGGATGCGCGGAAGGCTCAGCTCACCTGCCCGGTATGTGGTGGGACGCAGTTCGAACGCCAGCAGGGGCGGATGGACTCGCGCTGGGGGATGACCAGCCACAAGCTCGTGCTGATGATCTGCCAGCGTTGCCGGCTCGTCCTTCAATTCAGCGCCGGTCGCGGGATCTTCGACTTCGACTAGGTGTCGGGACCGGGGCGCGGGCCCGTCGCGTCGGGCGGGCGGCGACTCTCGCCCGGTGGGTCCGTCGCGAATCCCGCCAGGTGGGTCGACGGTCGACTGAGCGGCCGACGATCCTCTTCGCGACCCGCCAGGCCCGCGATTCCCACCCGGTGGGCGTACGGACGAAGGAACGGATGACGATCCGTCCGGTTCATGCCGCACAGGCGCCTCAGGCTCCGGGTGTCCCACCCGGTGGGAGGTTCGGCGGCTGAATGGCCGATCGGGGACATCCCCGTGGGCCCTTCGTCGGTCTATTCGCCGGTAGGACCTTGGGGTGGGAATCGGCGGCCAGACCAAGGTGGCCAGACGAGGCGGCCAGACGAGGTGGTCAGGTCAGGCGGTCATCGGCGGCCAGACCAAGGTGGCCAGACCAGCCGACCAGTCGCGGGACACGCGACGCCTTCCGACCGGCGTCGTCTCGGCATCCGCCTACGACCGGCGCGTCACCCGAACGCCATCCGCCTACGACGGGCGCGTCACCCGAACGCCATCCGCCTACGACGGGCGCGTCACCCGAACGTCATCCACCTCGACCTCGAGGAGGTTGGGCCGACCGCCCTCGACCGCCTCGAAGCGGATCCGGATCGACTGCCCGGCCCACGCATCGAGCGGCACGGACGCTGACTTCCAGACCCCGTCGACATCGATCGACCTGCCGTGGACCGTGAAGACGGTGGTCCGCGCACCGGTCGGCCCCTCGATCACGGCACGGAACGCGTCGTCCGCAGTCGATGACGCCGAATGCGCGAAGACGTAGCGGAACGTGAGCCTCTGGCCCGCCCCGGTCGGGAGCAGGATGTCCGGCGAGCGCACGCTGGTTGAGCCGTCCAGGTCGTACGAGGTAGACGAAGAACCTGCTGCTGCGCCGGTCACGAAGGCTATCGACCCGGAGGTCGTCGTGCCCAGCTGCTTGGCGCCCTTCGACGAGGTCGACGACGGATTCGCCCGACTGAAGCGTCCGGAGGTGGAGGCACGCGCGGTGTCGATGGCGTCTGGATCGATCGTCCAGCCCCGCGCCACCTCGAGATCGTCATCGAACGCGCCGCATCGCGCGGCCGTCATCACCGCGCCCAGGACGTTGAGGGGGCACCACGCCCGCTCAGCGAGATAGAGCACGGCCTCCCTGTTCCGGCCGGTCTCCGAGTCGATCAACGTGTCCTTGGGGTAGTCGACCGCCGACAACTCGAAGGTGTACGAGAAGATCCGATAGGTCCCGTAGGCGTAGTCGCGACTCGTGCCGGACGTGATGTACAGGTCGCTCGCCTGCTGCGGACGGTAGCCGTTCGACTTGGCCATGGCCTTGCCGATCGCCACGAGCGCCGCCTGGTCGTCCGCCGTCATGTCAGCTGGGACGTTGGTCCTGGTGTACCCGTACGGCCACAACACCAGCCGGGCGTACTCGTGGAACGTGATGTGTGTCCGGATCTGCTGGCGGCCCCCGACGACCCGGCTCCTGAGGAAGTCGCGCAATGCCCGAGCCTCCGGTGCGGAGAAGGCGCTCGGCCCGCGATAGGTGATCGCTGCCGGGTTCGTGCTGGTCTTGCCACCGCCGCCCCATCGGTATCCGAAGTTCCGGTTGAGGTCCGTCCCGATCCTGGTCGATCCCGGAGTGGGTTGGCGGTTCTTGCGCCAGTGATGGAACGAGCCGTTGGTGATGTCGTACTCGGAACCGTCGGGGTTGAGGTTGAAGACGATCCAGATCTCGCGCGCATCCACGATATGGGTGACCCGGCCATCTCTTCCGTAGCCATCGACGAACCAGTGCATGATCGCGAGCGTCATCTCGACGCCCATGTGCTCGTCCGAATGGATGCCGCCGTCGTAGAGGACCTCTGGCTCGGACTCATCGACCCCCACGTTGTCGCTGATCTTCATCGCCCAGAGTTCCCGGCCCTGATAGCTCTTCCCGATGGAGAAGCGCTTGACGATCGACGGGTGGGCCGCGGCCATGGCGGCCGTCTCGGCGGCAAGTTC
>CAYNGM010000058.1:0-9926 GCA_964396565.1 uncultured Anaerolineaceae bacterium
CTGGCGGTCGGGATGACTGCCGCCCAGGTCGGCAACGAGGTCCGCAACGCCCTCGTCGCGCAGACAGTCACCCAGGTCGCATCCGATCACGGCCGGCAGATCGACCTCGTGGTCCGCATGGACCCTGAGGCAACGACTTCCGTGGACGATCTGCGGGCACTTCCGGTCGGGACGGCCGCCAAGGTGCCGCTCAGCCAGATCGCGACCGTCGAACAGGCAGACGTGCAGGGCAGCATCACCAGGATCGACGGGTCACCGGCGGCGTCGATCACGGCCGAGATCGTCAGCGACGACACCGGCAAGGTCTCGCGCGCGGTGCAGACCGAGCTGGACGCGCTCGAGGCGGACGGGTCGATCCCAGCGGGGGTCAGCGTCGAGCTCGCCGGCGTGAGCCAGCAGCAGTCGGAGGCGTTCGGCGGTCTGTTCGCCTCGATGGGCGTCGCCATCCTGCTGGTCTACGTGATGATGGTCCTGACCTTCGATTCGCTGGTCACCCCGTTCATCATCCTGTTCAGCCTGCCGCTCGCCACGATCGGGGCGTTCGTGGCCCTGTTCGTGACGGATCGGCCGATCGGGGTGAGCGCCCTCATCGGGTTCCTGATGCTCATCGGGATCGTGGTCACGAACGCGATCGTGCTGCTCGATCTCGTCGAGCGGCTGCGCTCGGAGGGTCGATCCACGCGTGACGCGCTGGTCGAGGGCGGACGGACTCGTGTCCGGCCCATCCTGATGACGGCGATCGCCACGATCCTCGCGCTGATCCCGCTGGCCGCGGGTTTCAACCAGGGGTCGATCATCGCGGCCGAGCTCGGCACGGTGGTGATCGGCGGGCTGTTCAGCTCGACGTTCCTGACGCTGCTGGTGGTGCCCGCCGTCTACTTCCTCGTTGACGGGCTGAAGCGCCGGCTGTCGCGTGGTGGTGCCCCGTCCGCGAGCATCGACGCGGAGCCGACCGCGGCGGCGTAGGGGGGCGGGTGCGGATGACCGGCGCACGATGACCGGAGATGACCGGAGCGGGCAGGGGTCGCCGCGAGCCTGACAGATGATCGTGGCCGCAAGCCGGTGGTCGATACCTGTAGCACACTGCTTGCCGAAACGCCGAAATCCCGGCATCGCGGTCTGCTAGGCTGCGACCGTGGGGGCACTCTCGCGGCCCGGCCCACACGCCGCCCCGTCCACCTATCCCGTGCAGAGGGCAAGTGCCGTGCCTGGAAAGAAGCAGCGGGTCACCCGCGCCGTCGCCGCCTTTGATCAGGTCCCGTCGCGACGGGCCGACGATCAGGCCACCGTTACCGTCGCCCGACGCGTGCCCGAGGATGCCACGGTCATCGGCATTCCCGTCGCGACCGACGGCGACGTGCCGCGTGAGCGGCTCGACCTTGATCGGGCGACGCTGGAGGCATCAGGGTTCGGAGCGAAGGTCGGCGAGACCCTCGTCCTCCCCCGCGCTGACGGACCGACCATCGTCGAGATCGGCGTCGGCCCGCGGGGCGCGCTCGATGCCGCCGCCGTCCGGGATGCTGCGGCTGCCTTCGCGCGGGCAGCGGTCAAGCATGAACGACTGGCCATCGAGTTGACCGGCGTCGTCTCCGACCTGGAGGCAAGGACCGTCGGTCAGGCCGTCGTCGAGGGCGTGCTGATGGCCCGCTATCGATATCGCGCGTTCGTCGACAAGTCGTCGGAGGCGCACCTTCGTGCCCTGACCCTGGTCACCTCGAGCGACCGTTCACGGGCCATGAACACAGGGGCAGAGCGCGGTGTGGTCACGGCCCGAGCGGTCAACACCGCCCGCGACCTGTGCAACACCCCGGGCACCCACCTGACCGCTCGCCGGATGGGCGAAGTCGCCACCACCATCGGCGCACAGACCGGCCTGGACGTCAAGGTCTACGACCAGGACGAGCTCGTCGCGCTCGGTTGCGGCGGTCTGCTCGGGGTCAACGCCGGCAGCGGCGAGCCGGCCCGGATGATCCGCCTGACCTATGCGGGCTCGGGCAAGTCCCGGGGCCATCTGCACCTTGTCGGCAAGGGGATCATGTACGACGCGGGCGGCATCAGTCTCAAGCCGTCCGATGCCATGCACGCGGCGATGAAGCTGGACATGTCGGGCGCCGCGGCCATCCTCGGCGCGATGTCCACCCTGCGCGACCTCGGCTGCAAGACCAGCGTTACGGGCTGGTTGATGTGCACCGACAACATGCCGTCGGGGACGGCCACCCGACTCGGTGACGTGCTGACCACCCACAGCGGCAAGACCATCGAGGTCGTCAATGCCGACGCCGAGGGCCGCCTGGTGATGGCCGACGGGATCGACATGGCCGTGGAAGCCGGGGCGGACGCGATCGTGACCGTCGCGACCCTGACCGGTGCGGCCATGCGCACGTTCGGCTCCGTCTATGCGGCGATGCTGGCCAACCGAGCCGACCTGGCCGAGCAGCTGGCCACGGCCGGCAGCACCACGGACGAACTCGTCTGGGAGCTTCCCCTGGAGCGCAAGTACCGCCGCCAGATGGACTCGGCCATCGCCGACATCAAGAACATGGGTGGCGAGAACGCCGGGACGATCACCGCCGGCCTGTTCCTCGAGGACTTCGCCGCGGATGTCCCGTTCGGACATCTCGACATCTGCGGCCCGATGATGACGACCACTGACGACAGCTGGCGCTCCATCGGCGCGACCGCCTTCGGGACACGTCTGCTCAGCCGGTTCGCGATCGACTTCAAGCCACCAGCCGCCTGACGCGGCGACCCCACGCATCGGTCCGATAGGGAGGGTTTGGACACCATGACGGAGGCCGCGGCCGTCCAGCACACGGCGATGGGCCGTCTGCTCGACGTCATCGAGCGAGCGGGCAACCGGGTCCCGCACCCGGTGCTCATGTTCTTCTACCTGATCCTCGGGGTCGTCGTCCTGTCGGCCGCGCTCGCCTTCGCCGGCGTCAGCGTCACCGAACAGATCGTCGTGCCCGACAAGGTCGAGGTCGTCCCCGGCTACTACGAGGACTCGACCCAGCCGATCCTGACACCCGGCGCGAATGACACCGGCTACGAGGACGACTATCACATCGAGGAGGTCACGATCCCGATCCGGAGCCTCCTCGATGTCGAGGGCATCCGGTTCATCTTCACCTCGTTCGTCCCCAACTTCGCGGGTTTCGGGGTCATCGCCGTGACCTTCGTCGCGCTGATGGGCGCAGGCGTCGCCGAGGCGAGCGGGCTGATGGCGGCTCTCATCCGGCTGCTGGTCGCCGCGTCGCCCAAGCGCCTGCTCGCCTTCGTATTGATCTTCGTGGGCGTCATCTCGAGCATCGCGACGGATGCCGGGTACCTGATCCTGGTGCCACTCGGAGCCGCCGCGTTCATGAGCGTGGGCAGACATCCACTGGCCGGCATGGCCGCCTGTTTCGCCGGGGTCGGCGCCATCTTCGGGGTCAACCCGATCCCCGGGCCGATCGATGCCCAGATCACGGCCATCACCAACGAGGCCATCACGGCGATCGGTGGCGAGCCGCTTGGGATCCTGGCCAACTACTGGTTCAGCATCGTCTCGTCGATCGTCCTGGCCATCGTCGCCGCGGTCATCACCGAGAAGATCATCGAGCCGCGCCTCGGCGTCTTCCAGCCGGCTCCGGCGAGCGGCCCCGACGGGATCTCGATCGAGGATGAGGCCGACGCGGTCCACGATCCGGTCGCCGAGAAGCGGGGCATGCGCTTCGCCCTCATCGGGACGCTGGCCTTCTTCGGATTCGTCCTGCTCATGACGCTGCCGCCCGGTGCGCCGCTGCGCCATCCCGATACCGGCGACATCATCGGCAACACGCCGTTCATGGACAGCCTGCTGTTCATCATCTCGATGACGCTCCTGATCTCGGGCATCGCCTTCGGGCGGGGTGCCGGGACGTTCACCAGCCCCAACGACGTCATCGCCGCGGTCACGAAGACTTTCGCAGGCCTCGGCGGCCTCGTCTTCATGCTGCTGATGATCGCCCAGTTCATCGCCTACTTCAATTACAGCAACATCCCGAGCGTGCTCGCGATAGTCCTCGCGGAGTCGCTCGAGGCGGCCGGCATCGGCGCGCTGCCGCTGCTCATCGGGATGATCATCGTCATCCTGCTCCTGGACGTGATCATGCCCGGGCTGATCCCCAAGTGGGCGATCTTCGCGCCGATCTTCATCCCGTTGTTCATCCAGCTGGGCGTCCCGCCGCAGACCGGCCTGGCCGCCTACCGGGTCGGCGATTCGCCGCTCAACGTGGTCACGCCGCTGATGGTCTATCTGCCGTTCATGGTGACCATCGCGCAGCGCTACCAGAAGGACGCCGGGATCGGCACGATCATCGCCCTGATGATCCCGTACGTCGTGATCATCGCGGCCATCTGGATCGTCCTGTTCGTGATCTGGTTCATCCTGGGGTTGCCGCTGGGTCCCGGGTATCCGGTCCAGCTCTGACCGGACGAGCGATCGGTTGACCGTCCCCCAGGACGTCGTCTCGACCGGGCGGCTCCCCGAAGCCGCCCGGGTCCAGACGCTCGTCGAGGCCGCGCACGCGCGCTTCCGGGACGACGACCGCGGAGAGAACGCCAGTCACTACCCGGCCCTGGCGCAGGTGCCGCCGGGGCTGTTCGGGATCTGCATGGCGAGCGTCGATGGCGGCCTGTATGAAGCCGGCGACACCCGCCACGCGTTCACGATCATGAGCGTCGCCAAGCCGTTCGTGCTCGCACTCGTCATCGATGCTCTTGGTCACGACCGGATCCGCGACCAGGTCGGTGTGGATGCGACGGGGTTGCCGTTCGATTCGATCATGGCCCTGGAGCTGCACCCAGAGCGCCTGACCAACCCGATGGTCAACACCGGGGCACTCGCCACGACGAGTCTCGTGCCCGGGGTGACCGCCGCGGCCAAGTGGGAGCGGATCATCGACGGGTTGTCGGGCTTCGCCGGGCGGCGATTGGGGATGGATGAGGCGGTCCTTGCGTCGGCGCGCTCGAGCAACCACCGCAACCGTGGGCTGGCCCGCTTCCTGGAGGGCTATGGGCGACTCGACTTCGATGCCGTCGAGACGGTCGAGCTGTACACCCGCCAATCGTGCCTGGCGGTCACGGCCGTCGACCTGGCGGTCATGGGCGCCACCCTGGCCGACGGAGGGGTCAACCCGCTGAGCGGTGAGCGGGTGGTCGGAGTGGACGCCTGTAGTGGGGTGCTGGCCGTCATGGCCACGGCCGGTCTGTACGAGTCGTCGGGTTCGTGGCTGTATGACGTCGGGCTGCCGGGAAAGAGCGGCGTGGGTGGCGGGATCGTGACTGTCGCCCCCGGCAAGGGTGGTCTCGCGACCTTCTCGCCGCCGCTCGACGCGGCAGGGAACAGCATCCGTGGCGTGGAGACCGCGGCATTCCTGTCCGAGTCCCTCGGGCTCAGCCTGTTCGCATCCGCCCCGGCGGGCAGGGGTGGCCAGCCGGCGGACGACCTGATCGCCCCATCGCTGGGGACGCCCTGGTGAGCGAGATCACGATCACCTTCATCATCATCGGGGCGATCGTCGGCCTGTTCGTGTGGGGCCGCCTGCCGGTCGAGATCGTCGCCGTCGGGGCCGCGCTCGCGCTATGGGCGACCGGGATCCTCACCCTGCCACAGGCACTGGCGGGTTTCGGCGATCCGACGGTCCTGTTCATCGCCGCGCTGTTCATCGTGAGCGACAGTCTCGAGGCGACCGGTGTGACCGCGTGGGCCGGCCAGAAACTTGTCGGTGCCGCCGGGAGCAGCGGGACGAGGCTGCTGGTCCTGGCCATGGTCGCCTGTGCCGCGCTCACCGCGATCATCACCGTGAACGCGGCGGTGGCCGCCCTCCTGCCGGTCGTGGTCGTCGCGGCCACGCGACTCAAGCGCCCACCGTCGAAGCTCCTCATCCCGCTGGTCTTCGGGGCACACGCCGGTTCGCAGCTCGCGCTCACCGGCTCGAACGTCAACATCCTCGTCGCCGACGCCGCGGTCGAGTACACGGGCAAGGGGTTCGCGTTCTTCGAGTTCGCCTTCGCCGGGGTGCCGCTCCTCGTGGGAACCATCGTGATCGTCGCCCTTCTGGCCGACCGTCTGCTGCCGATCCGCAAGCCGCGAACCATCTCCGCGGACCTGAGTGAACACGCACGCACGCTGGTCGGCCAGTACGCACTGGGCGAGGGGGTCGTCACGGCGACTGGAGCGGGATCGGTCGCCTTCGACCGCGAGATCGGCCTTGCCGAGATGCTCATCCCGCCTCGCTCACCGTTCATCGGGGAGCGTGTCTTCCCGGGCATGCAGACGGAATCGGGCGATCTGGTGGTCGCCGCCATCCAGCGCCACGGCGAGGACATGGATGAGGTCGAACTCGCCGCGGGGGACGCGGTCCTGTTCCAGGGTCCGTGGTCGGCGCTCGAGGCTCGCGCGGACGACCCAGGTGTCCTCGTCGTCGATCACCCCGAGCTCGTCCGCCGCCAGGCCGTCGCCCTGGGCGTCCGCGCATGGGAGGCCATCCTCATCCTCGCCGGGATGGTCGTGCTGCTGGTGACAGGGATCGTCCCGACGGCTGTCGCCGGCCTGCTCGCGGCAGGTCTAGCCATCGTCCTCCGGCTGGTCACGATGGAGGGGGCATATCGGGCGGTCAACTGGACGACGGTCGTCCTGGTGGCGGCCCTGCTCCCGCTCTCGACGGCCATGTTCCAGACCGGTGCCGCCGACCTGGTCGGCGGCGCGCTGATCGACGTCGTCGGTCCGCTCGGGCCATATGGCTTGTTGGCTGGCCTGTTCGTGGTGACCGCGGTGTTCGGCCAGCTCATAAGCAACACGGCGACGGCCCTGATCATGATCCCGGTCGCCGTGGCTGCGGCCGACGAACTCGGGGTCGATGTCCGACCCGTCCTCATGTCGCTGTCCGTGGCCGCCGGGGCGGCGCTCCTGACCCCGGTCGCGACCCCGGTCAACCTGATCGCGATGGGTGCGGCCGGCTATCGCTTCGGTGACTACTGGCGTCTCGGGTTGGCCGTCATGGCGGTCTTCTTCGTCGTCTCCGTGTTCGTGGTCCCGATCTTCTGGCCGTTCTGAGGGTCGCCTCCGATCGGTCACCCCGTGGTGTCATCTGCCTGCGGACTTACCTGGGACATCCGCTCGCCCCGCGAGCGAACGGACCGCTGAGGAGCGGATCCGGTGGTGGATCGCCGTGTACCCGGCGCGATGGCGGTCGTTTGGCTCGCCCCGCGAGCGAACGGACCGCTGAACGCGGTTCTGGACGTGGATGATCACCGCAGGCAGGCGCTCCCCGGTCGGTTCGCTCCCCCGGAGAGCGAAACTCGGGCCGACCTGTCGACCCGCCGACCTGTGACCCGCCGACCTGTCCGACCCGCCGACCTGTCCGACCCGCCGACCTGTCCGACCCGCCGTCCCGCCGACCCGTGCCGCCCCGCCGACCCGCCGACCCGACGACCCCAGGCTCCTGGTCCCGCGATGATCGACGCAGACTCCTAGCCAAGCCCCGCCGGTCGACTAGGATCCGGTGCCCGTCCGGCGGCTGGGCGGATGGGGACGACCCCGGCAGCGGCCATCTCGGCGGCGACCCTCCGACGCATCTCGGCCTCGACCCGGACGCGATGCTCGGGCTGGACTCGGCAACTCATGAGCAGCGTCGCCCCGAGCGCCGAAAGGGCAGATGTGCTGCGATAGCCGGGCGTATCGATAAGCGCCTCGGCGAGATCCGGGTCGGCGGCAAGGTCGGCCCCGACCGAGTCCAGCAGCACGATCATCCGTTCGACGTCGGCGTCGGCGATGCCGTCGACCGCGATGCTGGCGATAGCGTATGAACGGGTCCGGTTGGCCGAGGTGCGGATCTCCCCGTTGGAGATGGAGTGCAGCGTGCCGCGGACATCGCGGATTACCGTGCGCCGGAGCCCGACCTCCTCGACGGTCCCTTCGATGCCACCGATCCGGACGATGTCACCCTTGTAGTACTGGCCCTCCACGAGGATCAGGATGCCCATCAGGTAGTCGAGAACGACATCCTGGCCGGCCAGCGTGATGGCAGCCGCGACGAGCCCAAGGCCGGCAAGCAACGGCCACAACTCGAGGATGCCTATGACCACGACCGCCACGGCAACGACGACGAGGGCCTTGAGGGCCTTGGCGATGACGTCCTCGACGGTCGAGGCGCGCTTGTCGATCTCGATGAGGCGGGCCGCATCATCGGTCAGCGCCGCCTGCCGATGGACGAGCGAGACGATGAGTCGGTGCAACACAGGACGCGCCCAGCGATAGGCCAGCAGGGCGACGATGGCGACGATCGCCAGTGCGACGCCGTTGGTGCTGAGCCAACCGATGAGCGCGTCAGATTGCGCGCTGAGGTCCGGCACGGCCTACGAACCGGACCGCTGGATCAGATGCCGAGGACCTTGGCCTTGGCGGCCGCGAACTCCTCGTCGTTCAGGATGCCCTGCGCATGCAGGTTGGCGAGATTCTGGAGCTGGGCTGTGGTCTCGTCGACCGGCGCAGCTGCCGGGGCCGGCGCCGGCGCCGCGGCTGCCTGCTGCTGGGCCGCGGCGACCCCGGCGTCGAATGCCGCCTGCTGCGACTGCATCTGCGCCTGCTGCTGGGCCTGCATCTGCGCCTGCTGCTCGTACGCCTGGTTGGCGTACTTCTGCTCCTGGTGGTGGCGCACCGCGCCGGCTGTCCCGGCCACGACAGCCGTGGTGGCGGCGGCTCGTACGAGGCCCGGTCCGCGTCGTCGCATCATCATGGGATCTGTTCCTCCAAGGCTTCCGGATGTCAGGGGCGGTGGTCGATCAGGCCTCGACGGCCTCGGCGTCGCGATAGGCGATCGCGGCATCGACGATCTCGTAGGGGATCCGCTGGATGTCGACGAGGACACCACCGGCACCAAGGACCGCGTCCTTGAACCGGGTCGCCCAGACGTCCTCCCAGACCAGGATCGCGGCCGACGAGTCCGGGTCGAGCGCCGCGCCGATGTCCATCATGTCGTCGTCGTTGATAAGCCCGCCGCGCTCCGCGGTGAGGGCGTGGAAGGCCTGGAAGACATCCGATCCCTCGTCCTCGAGTTCCACGCCCACGACATCGCCGTTGGCGTCCTTGTGGACGAACGACAGGTCGATGATCCGGATGGTCCCGCTCTCGACCAGCTCCTGCAGGGCGGGGGCGATCTCACCCTTGAACTTGTTGCCCGGGAAGGCGACGACCATGTACTCGACCGGTCCGATACCCATGTCAGCACTCCTCCAGCTGTCCTTGATGCTTCGTCGTCAGTGTGCGGTCCCACGCGCCGGAGACATCACCCGGACTGGGTGAAGTCGGCGTCCGTCCGACCAGGGCGCGGGCCTGACTTCGGTCGGTCATCCTAACCCGCTGCGAGCAAGGTCGCACGCGTCCTGCCCGATGATCAGTGCGGGTCCAGGCGCTCCAGGGCGGCGTCGACGTCGTAGCCCAGCGCATGGGCGACCCGAGGCGCCGCAGCCACGACATGAGCGGATCCCACGAGCGGAGCAGCCGCCGACAGCACATCGACGATCTCGGCAGCCGTGGCGCCGGACGCGAGTGCCTGGGCCACGGTGTGGTCGAAGGCCGACTCCGGTCCGTCGAGCGCGACCAGCACGCCGAGGCGAACCAGCGATCGAGCGTGCGCCCCGAGCGGGGTCGAGCCGACAGTAGGGCAGTCGTCACGGAGTACGGCATCCACGGTGCGCGCGTCGTTGATCGCGAGTCGCCGCAGACGATCCTCGTGTTCGGGCATGGCTTCCGTCCAGCGAATGTCCCGCGCCAGACGGGACCTGTAGGCAGGATGGTGTCACCGGGGATCCAGCCGCCATCACCCGTGGCGGATGAAACCCTCGGGCGACCGGGTCGGTTCAAGCAGGCCGAGTTCCACGGCACGTTCGACGGCCTCGTTGCG
>CAYNGM010000059.1:0-9816 GCA_964396565.1 uncultured Anaerolineaceae bacterium
ACATGCTCGTCGGCGCCGGCGAGATCGACGCGGCCCTGCTGGTGGTAGCCGCCGATGACGGACCGCGCGCGCAGACCCTGGAGCATCTCGCTCTCCTCGATGCCCTGGGGATCGGTCATGGGCTCGTGGTGATCACGAAGGCGGACGTCGTACCGGAGGAGCGAGTCGGAGAGGTGCTGCTTGCAGTCGAGCGCCTTCTCGAGGCGACCACTCTTGCGGGCTCGCCGGTGATCGTCGCGTCGGGCGTCGATGGGAGTGGGCTCGATGATGTCCGCTCAACGCTCGCGACCGTCGCCAGCGCGGTCGCCGCGCCCGAGCGGCCGCCGGCCCTGTCGATCGACCGCGTCTTCCCGGTGAGGGGGCGCGGGCCTGTCGTTACCGGGACACTTCGCGGCGGACCGTTGGCGCGGGGCGATCGGCTGCGACTGCTGCCGGGCGGTCGGGAGGTGCGCGTCCGCGAGATCCAGGTTCACGGCAGTCCGGTCGAGTCCGTGACCCACGGCGGCCGGACGGCCCTCAACATCAGCGGTGCCGACCCGGATGCGCTGCACCGGGGTGCCGTCCTGACCGCGGATCCGGAGATCGTGGCGACCTCGCGAGTCCTAGTGTCGTTCAGTCGGGAGGTGGCGGACCGGACGCGCGGCAGGCTCCATGCCGGGACAGCGGCGGCTGATGTGGCCGTGGGACGGAGCGGGCGCGATGGCCTGCGTCTGCCGGATGGTCGAATCGCGGGCATGCTGCGTCTCAGCGAGCCGTTGGCCCTTCGCCCGGGCGACGCCATGGTGCTCCGTCGCGGCCCGGGCGAGCGTCCCCTTGACGCCCTGGTCATCGACCCGGAGCCGGCACGCTCCCTGTCGCGCCGCCGTCAGACTCCCGAGCGGGTGGCCGCTCTGGCGATGGCGACCACGCCCGAGACTCGGGCGAGGGCTCGGCTCGAACTCCACGGCGCGCTCGGTACGCGACTCGCCCCCGATGTCACCGCGGCAGGCCGAGCGGTGGGGCTCGATGCGGTCGATCCGGCCGCAGGTCTCGATGTCGTCCGCGCGGCGGTCGTGCGCACCCTGCGAAGACTCGTCACGGTCCGGCGGGCCGATGCCGTCGCGGCGGCCGGGCAGGTGGTCGACGCCCTGGTGGACGAGGGATCGCTGGTTCGTGACGGCGACCGTCTCAGCAAGCCGGGCGTCGCGACGCCGATCGATGTCGAGGGGGAGGCCGCGATGGCCCGTCTCGAGGCCGCCCTCACCGGCGCCACGCCGCCGTCCCTCGAGGCGGCGATGCGAGACACCGGCTGCGATCGCGCTGGACTGGCTGCCCTGGAGCGTGCCGGCCGGGTCGTCCGACTCGACGCCGACCTTGCCTATGCCATGGCGACCTACCGTGACCTGGCTGCGACGGCGCTGCGCCTGGCGGCTCGCGAACCGCTGACCCCGGCAGCGTTCCGGGACGCGACGGGGACGAGCCGCAAGTACGTGATGCCGATCCTCGAGGACCTCGATCGTCGGGCGATCCTGCGCAAGACACCGGTCGGCCATGTCCTCGGTCCCAGGGCGCCGGTCACACGATGAACACGCGGCGTCGAATGGGCGGACGGTGAACGAACGAGTCGGGGCAGTGGTCCTCGCCGGTGGGCGTTCGTCCCGCTTCGGCTCCGACAAGCTGGTCGCCGGACTGGACGGGCGGCCCCTCCTGGAGCACGTGCTGGGCGCCGTCCGTGCAGTCGATCCGGCGATCGATGTCGTCGTCGTGAGTGCGCCAGGGGTCCATCGTGCGGTCGAGCCATCGGTCCGTGTCGTCGCCGACGAGCTTGCGTTCGGTGGTCCCCTGGCCGGTGTCGCGACCGGGCTGGCGGCGATCGACCCAGACATCGAGCGTGTCGTGGTCGTCGGTGGCGACATGCCATGGCTTGTCCCGGCCGTGTTGGGGCGGATGGTTGCCGTCCTCGCCGCTGACCAGACGGTCGAGGCGGTCGCCCTCGATGACGACGGGCGGACCAGGCCGTTGCCCCTGGCCGTTCGAAGGGTCCCGGCGGCTCGTGCTGCCGCGATGATGCTCGCCGCCGACGACAGGCGTCTGCATCGTCTCCTGGATCACCTTGCGACGGTGGTGCTCAGCGGCACGATCTGGCGATCGGCAGACCCCGGCGGGGCGTCGCTTCGGGACGTCGACACACCGGCCGATCTGATACGCGGCTGACACGACGCGGCTGACACGACGCGGCTGACACGATGCGGCTGACATGAAGAGACCCGTCGGTCCGGGTCGGGCCGACGGGTCCCCTGTCGGGGTCGTGGATCTAGCGCAAGACCGAGGCGAGCGGTGCGGTACCGCCGAGGCGGATGTTGCGTCGGCCACCACCAAGGGTAGTGGCGAGTCGCTCGCGCAGGCTCGACTCGAACCGGCGGGCGATCGACTCCTGCTCGGTCGCCTTGATCATGTCGGAGATACGCTGGTTCGCGATCTCGAAGCTGAAGTGCTGCATCGGAAGTCTCCTTGTCGGGTGGATGGTGCTGGTGTGGTGTCTGTGGATGTCGTCGGGCCAGCCCGACGCTCGATCGGTCAGCGGGCTGCGGGAGCCACCGAGCCCTCGGTCCCGGTCGTGGCCCTGGCGGCCGCCCCGGTCGATCGGGTGATCCTCGCCAGGCGTTCGCGGAGGCTTGAGGACGGTCGCTTGGCGACTCGTCGCTCAGGCCGTGTGGTCAGGCCCTGGAGGTGGTGGTTCACGTAGACCACGCTCATCGCATGCACTCGGTGTCTCTCCTTCCTGCGCCCCCTGGTGGGTTCCGGTGCGCAAGAGGAGCATCACGTTTCCGACGTGCGATG
This sequence comes from uncultured Anaerolineaceae bacterium, assembly GCA_964396565.1. Taxonomy (GTDB): domain Bacteria; phylum Chloroflexota; class Limnocylindria; order Limnocylindrales; family CSP1-4; genus SPCO01. The sequence continues at coordinate 2,821 of CAYNGM010000059.1, forward strand.
GACACGGACGTCCGATGGCAGATCGGCATCGTCATCCGTCCATGACCGGTTGGACGACCGTAGGCACCTGGCTGCGGTCGACCCCGTCTCAGCCCCCGAGAGCGGCGTCCTCGAACACCCACTCCCCGCCGACCAGCGTCCCGACGACCCGGGCCTCGCCGATCGCGCCAGCGCCGCGGTCGAACAGGTCCCGGTCGATGATCGCCAGATCGGCCAGCTTGCCGACCTCGAGCGTGCCGGTCTCGTCGAGGTGGTTCACGTACGCCGAGCCGGCAGTGAACGCCGCCAGGGCATCGATGAGGTCGAGGCGTTGCTCAGGCAGGAAGGGCTGCACCTCGCCGCGATGGGCGGGCCACACCCGCTCGACCGCGACCTCCATCTCGAGCAGTGGGTTGGGCGTGGAGACGCTCCAGTCCGAGCCCATCGCGATCACCGCGCCCGCGGCCTTTAGCGAACCGAACGGGTATTGCCAGCGCCAGCGGTCGCCGAGGAAGGGGATCGTCAGGTTGTCCATCTGTCCCTCGTGACAGGCCCATAGCGGCTGCGCGTTGGCGGCGACGTCAAGCGCCCGGAACCGCGCGATGTCGTCGGGGTGGATTACCTGGATGTGGGCGACATGGGGCCGCGTGTCTGATGGTCCGTTGGCACGTCGGGCCGCCTCGACGGCATCGAGCGCCTCCCGGACGGCGCGATCGCCGATGGCGTGGAAATGCGCCTGGAACCCGAGCGCATCGAGTCGTGGGACCCAGCTCCGCAGGCCGACCGGATCGATCTGGCTTAGCCCGCGGTTGTCGGTGACGCGACCCTCGGCATCGAGATAGGGCTCGAGCAATGCGCCCGTGAAGTTCTCGAGCACCCCGTCCATCATCAGCTTCACGCTCGTCGCCGCGTAACGCCCGATCGATGTCGCCGCGCGGCGTGCCACGAACGCCTCGATCTGGGCGGCTGCGTCCTGGTCACGCTCCCACCACATCGCACCGACGACTCGGGCGGTCAGCAGTCCGCGACCAGCGACCGCGACGTAGGCGGCCTCTTCGACGCCCGGGCTGACGATCGCGTCCTGCCAGGCCGTGATCCCGAGCGAGTGCAGGTAGGCCTGGCTGGCAAGGAGGGCGGCCTCGAGATCGGCGGGTGTGTCGTCAGGCTCGAACCGCGCGACCATGTCCGCGGCCCCCTCGTGGAGTGCGCCGCTCGGTGAGCCGTCCGGATCACGGATGATCCGCCCATCCGCCGGGTCGGGGGTGTCGGCCGTGATACCGGAGATCTCCAGTGCCCGGCTGTTGGCCCAGACGCTGTGCCCGTCACGGCTGGACAGCGAGACCGGTCGATCCGGGACCAGGCGGTCCAGCGTGGAGCGGTGGGGATTGCCGCCCGCGAAGTCGTCCATCGACCAGCCGCCACCGCGGATCCACGGCTCATCGGGATGCTGACGGGCGTAGGTGGCGATGATGCGCTCGTAGTTGTCGACCCCGGTGATCTCGTGGAGCTCGCAGCGCATCCGGGCGAGGCCCCCGTGGACCGGGTGGATGTGGGCATCCCCGAACCCTGGGGTGACGGTCCGGCCGCGCAGCTCGATGACCCGTGTGCGGGGCCCGACATGGGCCCGGATCGCGGCATCCGGCCCCACCTCGACGATACGATCCCCGCGCACGGCGATGGCGCTCACGAACCGGCGTGCGGCGTCCATCGTGGCGATGCACCCCCCGCTCAGGACCAGATCAGCGGGACGGTCCGGGGTCATGGCTCCTCCGTCGACGGTCGTGGGGGCGGGTACACCTCGAAGGTGCCGCTGCGCTGCCGATGTGCGGGAGTCTCGCATCCTTCACGGTGCCCGATGTGGCGCATCCCGCAGCCCGCGACGGCGTAGCATGCCCGGCCATGACGACAGTCCATCTGCTCCACGCTGGCTATACCGGCGAGCGCGTCGGTTCATCGGTGGCGCTGGTCCTCGACGGCGACGCGCGGATCGTGGTCGATCCGGGCATGGTCGCGCGACGCTCGCTCATCCTGGATCCGCTGACCGCGCACGGGATCACCCCGGAATCGGTGACGCACGTGTTCCTCAGCCATCACCACCCGGATCACACGGTCAACATCGCACTGTTCCCGAACGCCGAGGTGGTCGACTTCTGGGCGCGCTATCGGGACGACCTGTGGCTCGATCACGACGGCGACGGTTACCACCTCTCACCGCGCTCGCAGCTCTGGCTGACACCCGGGCACACCGATGAGGACGCGTCCCTTGTCGTCGAGGCCGATGACGGTGTCTATGTGATGTCCCATCTGTGGTGGCATGCCGACCGGACGCCGGACATCGATCCGCTCGGCGCCGACCAGGCTGCCATCGAGGCGGGACGTGCCCGGATCCTGGCGGTCGCCGATGTCGTCATCCCCGGACACGGGGGCGCCTTCCGCGTCGAGCGCGGCTGACCGTCGGTCACGAACTCCGGGCGCGCCGCGCGACGATGTTGAGGCGGACGTAGTCGATGACCGGCTCGCCGATACGCGTCGCGACCTCGTGGACGAACTCGGCGTGTCCCGAGGCCGGCATGCGCGCCAGGTGCGATCCGAGGACCACCGTCCGCAGATAGGTCTCGAACGGTTCGCCCGCCTCGAAGCGGGTCGGCTCGTCCGTCAGCCAGCACTCGACGTCGGTGTAGCCGGCCGCGTCCAGGCGTCGCGCCGTGTCGCGGGGCGTCTCGAAATGGACATCGCCAAGCCATCCGTCGCCGATACCAGCCAGCGCCCGGTGGACGTTCGCGATGTTGCCCGCGCCGCCGCACTGCGCGACGAGCCAGCCATCGGCCCGGGTGGCGGCAGCGAGATGGCGGAAGAGGGCGTCGTGATCTGGCACCCAGTGGAAGGTGGCGGTCGACAGCACCGCGTCCAGCGACCCGGCGGGTAGCGGCAGCGGATGGCCCAGGTCGGCCACGACGAAATCGATCCGCCCGCCGTACCCCGCGAGTCGCACGCGAGCTGCCTCGACCATCGCCGGCGAGCCGTCGAGGGCGATCACCCGGCCCGCGGGGAGCCGTTCGGCGAGGAGTTCGGTGACGCGGCCGCTGCCGCAGCCGGCGTCGAGAACGGTCTCGCTACCGAGGAGGGGAAGCCGGTCGAGGACGGTCACACCCCATGCCGTCATCGGGTCGGCCACCCGGTCATATGTCCGGGCATCCCAGTCGCGCGGCGCTGGTGGCGTGTCCGTCATCTCCCCATCGCTCACGACGCGCTCTCCCGTACATCGAGGTCCGCCGCGTGGATCGGGCTGTCACGCAGGCCGATCCAGGATACGCACGCCCCGATCAGCAGCATGATCACCGCGCCGGCCATCGCTCCGTGGAAGGCCGTCACCGAAGCGACACGTGCTGCGCTGGCTCCGGCAAGAGTGGCGCCCGCGGTCGGCGGATTGAGTGGCTGATACGTGTCGCGTACCAGCGCCGTCGTCGTGTCGAGCCCGGTCAGCGCCCCAAGGGTCATGTAGAAGGACGCGCTCACGACGATGAATACCAGGGCGCCGAGCAGCGGTTGCCCCACCCGCGAGATGGCATTGTTGATGGCCGACCCGAGACCGGCCGAGCGGTCAGGGATGGAGCCCATCAGCGTGCTCGTCAGGGGAGCGACCACGCATGAGATCCCGAGGCCGAACAGGAGCATCCCGGGAAGCACATCGATGATGGTGTCGGCCGGCGGGACCAGCGAGGCCGGATCGGCCAGTGACGCCCGCCACGCCCCCGAGTCGATCGGCAGACGCGTGTACCAGGCGAGCCCGGCCGCCATCAGGAGCGGGCCACCCACCAGGAACGGGCGTGCGCCCCGCTGATCGGCCACGGTCCCGATCCGGGTCGAGAGCAGGACCAGGCACAGGCTCATCGGCAGCCCGATGGCACCGGCCGCGAGTGCGCTATAGCCGAGGACGCCCTGGAGCAACAGGCCCTGGTAGCTGAGGGTCACCCACAGCGCACCGTAGATGAAGAACGTCGCGAGGTTCACCGTCGTGAACGTCCGCGACCGAAAGAGTCCGAGCGGGACGAGCGGGTGCGCTCGGGTGGCCATCAGGATCGGAAAGGCGATGAGCGACGCGATCCCGATCGCGAGCGCGGCCCACGCCAGCGGGTCCCCCCACTCCTGTTCCTGTCCACGGATAAGGCCGATCGACAGGCCGCCCACGGCCAGGGCGGCCACGACCGAGCCCAGCCAGTCGAATCCTGCGCCGCTGTCGGGGATGGCGGACTCGACCACATGGGCACGCGTCGCCCACAACGCGAAGGCAAGGATCGGGACGTTGACCAGGAATGCGATCCGCCACCCGGCGCTGTCCACGAGTGCGCCGCCGACGAGTGGGCCAAGTAGCGTCAGTGCTGCCGTCGAGGCCGCCCAGATGCCGAACGCCCTGCCGCGGGCCCCGCCATCGAACGCATCGGAGATCAGGGCAAGCGAACCCGGTACCAGCAGCGCGCCCGCCGCTCCCTGCAGCAGTCGGAACAGGACTAGCCACTCCATGGTCGGGGCAAGGCCACACAGGGCGGACGTCGCGGCGAAGCTGGCCAGACCGATGGAGTAGATCCGGCGCCGCCCGTAGTGATCCGACAGGGCCCCGGCCAGGATGAGCAGGGCCGCCAGCACCGCCAGGTAGCCACTGACGATGTAGGTCTGGCCCTCCAGGACACCGACCGTCGTGGCCGTCAACTCCTGGCCGATCCGCGGCAGGGCGACGTTCACGATCGTCCCGTCGAGAAACACCGCTCCGGACCCGATGATGGTCGCGACCAGGGTCCAGCGTTGACGCGGCGTCATGTTCGCAGTGTCGCAGATAGACTCTCGGGCGATGCCAGGTCCCGTGGCGCTTGTCGGCGCCGGCGAATTCACCCCAGCGATGTCCGCCATCGATGCGGAGCTGCTGTCCACCGTCGGTCGTGTCCGCCCCCGCGTCGCGATCCTGCCGACCGCCTCATTCCCCGACGGTGAGGAGGTCTTCGGGCGATGGGCGGCGATGGGTGTCGCGCACTTCGCCGAGCTCGGAGCAGAGGTGGAGCCGGTCCTGGTGCGCGATCGGGCCGACGCCGACGACCCGGGTGCCGCCCAGGCCGTTGGCGAGGCTGACCTCATCTACCTGTCCGGGGGCAAGCCTGGTTACCTGCGCACCGTGCTCCGCGACAGTGCGGTCGGTCGTGCGTTGGTCGCCGCCCACGGCCGGGGAGCGGTCATCGCCGGGTGCAGCGCGGGGGCAATGGCCCTGGCTGGGTACGCCTTCGACCTGCGTGCGCGGAGGATGCCCTGGCCGCTCCGCTGGGGCCCCGGCCTGGGCATCGCCCCGGGCATCACGGTGGTGCCTCACTACGATGCGTGGCCCGAGCCGATGTCGGCCCTGATCGCCCTCCAGGCGCCGCGCGGCTCGGTCGTCCTCGGGATCGACGAGGACACCGGGGTGTTCGGGCGCGACGGCGCCTACCAGGTGCGCGGTGTCGCCCGGGTCACCGTGTGGCGTGGGCGCCGGCGCGAGCGCTTCCGCGCCGGCGAGGTGTTCCGCATCTGACCCAACGGTGATCGGGCCGGGTAGCCGGTCGGTCCCTCGACCGAGTGGGCGGTCTGATCGTTTCCTCGACCGAGAGGGTGGTCTGGCCAGGCGGTCAGTCTGGCCGGACAGTCCGGAAGCAGTCGGAACAGTAGACCGGGCGGTCCATCCGCGGGCGGAACGGGACCTGCGCCTGGTTGCCGCACGATGAGCAGATGACGGCGAAGTACTCGCGGTCCCCGCCGTTGTCGCCGCGATCGTAGCCGCGCGGACCACCGATCTCGCGTGCGTCGTATCCACCATCCCGGGCCGCCCGACGACTTGCCCGGCAGCTGGTGCAGCGCTTGGGGTCGCTCACGAACCCCTCCTGTGCGTAGTACTCCTGGTCTGCGGCGGAGTGGATGAAGACGACACCGCAGTCGACACAGTTCAGCGATCGATCGACGAAGGTCACGGGAACTAGCTCCTCCGGGGCGCGTGCATCGCGATGGCGCTGCGGAGGGCTGCCGCATCGACGGGTCGGATAGTGCGTGCGCGGGTCTGATGTTGAGCCGGAGCCGTCTGGCCCCGGTCGTCGGCGCGGGCGAGGATACAACGACTCCCCGTTTCCGGCAGGCGACGACCCTGCAGGCGACGACCCTGCGCACGACGACGAAGCTGAGGGATGACGGTCGGATCGGGTGGCGGTCGTGACAGCGGACCTGTCACAATGACCCACGACCATCCGGGGCGGCGGGCGAGGAGTCATGGGGGCGCCTCGCTCGCACCAGCACCAGGGGCGTCGCTCGGCGAGACCGGGCAGCGCGCTGGCGCATCGGCACTCCCCGGGGAGCAGGACCTCAGACCGCCCCAGGGAGGCCAGCAGCGCCGGATGCTCCGCGTCGTCCACACCGCTGACGTCCACCTCGGCGCCCGTCATGACGATCTGGGCGACCGGGCTACCGCACAGCGCGACCGCCAGTTTGCCGCGTTCGTCGCCACCGTCGATCTCGCCATCTCCGCGAAGGCGGACCTCTTCCTGATCGCCGGTGACCTGTTCGACAGCAACGTCCAGCCACGTCGCAGCGTCGAGCGTGTGGCGGCTCAGCTCGGGAGACTCCGCGAAGCGAGGATCCGGGCCGTGATCATCCCGGGGACCCACGACTGCTACGAGCGCTCGTCGATCTATCGTGCCTTCGACCTCAAGTCGATGGCCGGCAGTACCCCCGATGATGACTTCGTGACGGTCCTGACGCCCGAGGTGTCGAGTGTCCATCTGGCCGCCTGCGATGCCATCGTCTACGGCCCCGTCTACGCGACCAAACGCGCTCCGCACAGCCCCATGAACGACATCGATGTCGAAGGCGACGCCCGAGGTGCGACCTGGCGGATCGGGATGATCCACGGTTCCATCGCCATCCCGGGCCGGACCGACCACGACGACGTGGTGATCACCACGGACGAGATCGCTCGCTCGGGGCTTGACTATCTCGCCCTTGGCCACT
>CAYNGM010000060.1:0-9814 GCA_964396565.1 uncultured Anaerolineaceae bacterium
CTTGTCGCGGTACAGGAACATGACTAGATCGGCGTCCTGCTCGATCGCTCCCGACTCGCGCAGATCCGAGAGGCGCGGTTCCTTGGATTCGCGCATCTCCGGCTGACGCGAGAGCTGCGAGAGGGCGATTACCGGCACCGACAGCTCGCGCGCGAGTGCCTTCAGGCCGCGACTGATCTCGCTGACCTCCTGGACCCGGTTCGCGTCGCGGTTGGTCGTGGTCGCCTGCATCAACTGCAGGTAGTCCACGACGACGAGGTCCAGACCGGCCTCCGCCTGGAGGCGCCGGGCCTTGGTCCGGAGTTCCATCGACGAGATGTTCGGGGTGTCGTCGATGTACATCGGAGCTTCAGAGAGCGAGTTCATGGCGGGCGCGATCCGCGCGAAGTCGAGCTCCTCGAGGAAGCCCGTGCGCAGCCGCTGCGAGTCGATGTTGGCGACGCTCGAGAGCATCCGCAGGACCAGCTGCTCCTTGCTCATCTCGAGGCTGAACACGCCGACGCTCTTGCGCTCCTTGACGGCTGCATGCTCGGCGATGTTCAGGGCGAAGCTCGTCTTGCCGACCGATGGACGGGCGGCGACGATCACCAGGTCGCTCTTCTGGAGGCCGGTCGTCAGGGCGTCGAGGTCGGCGAACCCGGTGCGCACGCCGCTGATCTCCCCGCGATGGGCGTGCAGGTAGTCGAGCCGGTCGTAAGCGTCATGGAGAAGCGACTTGAGGTGGCTGAACCCGACATCGATCCGCTTCTGGCTGACCGCGAAGAGCTCCGCCTCGGCGCGGTCGATGGCCTCCTGGATCTCGGCTGGGTCCTCGTAGCCGATGCCGGCGATCCTGCCGGCGGCACCGATCAGCCCACGCAACACCGCCTTGCGCTCGACGATCCGTGCGTACTGCGCGGCGTGGACGGCGGTCGGCGTCTCGTTCGAGAGGCTTGACAGATAGGCGCGCCCGCCGATGGCCTCGAGCTCGTCACGTCGCTCGAGTGTCTCCGCGACCGTGACTATGTCGATCGGCTCGCGGCGCTCGAACAGGTCGAGGATGGCCGCGAAGATCCGCGCGTTCGCCTGGCGGTAGAAGTCCTCTGGCCGCAGGAACTCGGCGACTTCGATCACGGCGTCGCGGTCGATGAGGATGGCGCCGAGCACGGATTGCTCGGCCTCCAGGCTTTGGGGCGGAAGGCGGTCGATCACGGCGCGATGGGACTCCTGGGGCGGGTCGATGGGGTCGTCATCGTCCCACGCGACAGGCGCCGTTCGGTCAACGAACGCCCCCGTCGAGCGGCTTCAGCATCCACGAGTTCACCCCCGGTGTTGGCGGCGTGTGGATGATCCGTGTGGATATCCCCAGCCTGCGGATGTGCCCCTGATGCCTAGTCCAGCCTGCGGATGACTCCGATCAACTTGCCCTGGATGCGCACGTCGTCGTAGAACTGCGCCGGGTAGGCTGGGTTCGCGGGCTGGAGCCTGATCCCGTCCTTCTCCTTGAAGAACCGCTTGAGCGTGACCGCGTTCTCCTCAACCTGGGCTACGACGATGTCGCCGTTGCGGGCGGTGGACTGCGGTCTGATGAGGACGAAGTCACCGTCCGCGATGTGCGCCTCGATCATCGAGTCGCCGCGCACACGGAGGACATACGCGTCACCGCTGGGTGCGAGCATGTCCGGTACGGCCATGGTCTCCGACGCGTCCTGGTAAGCCTCGATCGGTCCGCCGGCCGCGATCTCGCCGATGATCGGCAGGACGCGCGAATCGGCGCTCGTCGCCTGTGGCACGAGTTCACTGGTCAGACCGAGCTTGATGGCGGCGGTCGGAGTCAGACGGAGTGCCCGGCTGAGAGGGTTGCCGTCGGGATCCGTGCCACGCTCCAGGTACCCCTCACGCTCCAGCATGAGCAGGTGGTGATGCACGGCTGATGTCGACGCAAGCCCGACCGCATGGGCGATCTCGCGGACCGATGGCGGATATCCCCGTGTCCTCAGGGTCGCGGCGATGAAGTCGAGTATCCGAATCTTGCGCTCGGCGTCGTGTTTGGTCACTCGCGCCTCCTCGCCGTTATCATACCGAACGGACGTTCGATGTCAAGGTCGTAGGCAGGTCCTGGCGTCGCGGGGATCGAGAAGCAGGTCCGGGAGCATCGTCAGCCTGCTGGTAGACTGCGCGTCCCCGGATCGATGTCGGAGGAGACGTCGCGGCCGGACTCGGAGGCACCAGCTCAGATCATGGCTCGACATCGGACCCGGAGGGCGCGCGGGCTCAGCGGCGCGACCATGGCGCGGATGCTGTCGCTCCTCGCGTTCCTGCCGGTGGCCAGCCGCGTCCCCGAGTACGCCCGGCTGGTCATGGCTCTCGTCCTCGATGAGCGGATGCCGGCCAACCGCAAGGCCCTGCTTGCCGCCGCGGCCGGCTATCTCATCCTTGGCCGGGATCTCATCCCGGATGACGTTCCAGTCATCGGCGGGCTCGACGACTTCCTGGTCGTCGTCCTCGCGGTCGACCTCTTCCTCGACGGCGTCCCGGAGGATCTGCTCGAGGAGAAGCTGCTCGACCTCGGGATCGAGCGGGCATCGTACGATCGTGACATCGCTCAGATCCGGCGCTTGACGCCCGGGCCCGTCCGTCGGACCATCCGGCGGGTGCCCGCGTTCATCGCCGACGTCGGGAGCGCCATCAATCAGACGGGTCTTGGGCCGCGCCTGCGTGCCTGGATCACCAGGGAGGATCCCATCTCTTGAAGGTCATCCTGACCAAGGACGTTCCGAAGCTCGGCAAGAGCGGCGAACTCAAGCAGGTCGCCGACGGATACGCCACCAACTTCCTCATCCCGCAGGGCGTCGCGGTGCCGGCGGCGGGCGGCGCCTATCGGGCGTGGCAGCACGACATCGCGAGCCGCGAGGAGAAGCGCAAGCGAGAGCGCGAAGAGGCCGAGATCGCCGCCACCCGCATCGCCAGTACGACCCTCACCATGGGTGTGAAGGTCGGTGATGGCGGCAAGCTGTACGGCTCGATCACGTCCAAGGACATCGCCGACGCGCTCGGTCGACGCGGGATCGAGATCGACCGCCACAAGATCGACCTTGTCGAGCCGCTCAAGTCGCTGGGCACCTACAAGGTGGCGATCAAGGTCTACGCGGGTATGACTCCCGAGGTCACGATCGTCGTCGAACCGAAGGGGTAGGCTCGGGCGGCGGCTGCGTGCCGCTGTGCCGCTGTGCCGCGGCTGCGCGGCGGCTCGCGGCCGTGCGGCGGTTGCGTGTGCGCGGCCGTGCGGCGGCTGAGCGCGGCCGTGCGGGCAGAGCGCGGCTGTGCGGCGGTTGCGTGTGCGCGGCCGTGAGGCGGCTGAGCGCGGCGCGGGGGCCGGGCAGGGCGCGGCTGTGCGTGCTGCAGTGCCACGGCTGCCGGGTAGGGCGCGCGGGACGTTCGAGGGGTCTTTCGCCAGCGAGAAGTTGCGTCCTAGTCCCACCTGGATGATCCGGACGACAGGGCGCTGGCTTCGTGGCCAGAGAGGCGCCTCGGGGCGAGCCGCCGGCCGTCTGAGGTTGCGCCCCAGTCTCATCTGACTCAGGCGGAACTTCGCACCACGGATCGGGTGCTCGCCGCCACGGAGCGCACGGCCCAGGTGCGTCTGAAGTTCGAGATGAGTCTCATTTGACTCAGGCGCAACTTCGCACCACGGCCCAGGTGCGCCCAGTCTCACCTGACTCAGGCGGAACTTCGCACCGCGCCTCGGATCGGGTGCGGAGGCGGAGCGTTCAGAACGCGACGAAGTCGATCGATATCGCCCAGATGGCGTAGGCGCAGATCGCCATCGAAGCGACCGCGGCGAGCCACGCCATACGGGACATCCCGCGCTCGAGGACCGTCGCGAGGATGACGAACAGGAAGACCTGCACATCGAGGCTGAACCGGTAGCCGAACTGGGACAGCCCGACGTTGCCATGGGTGACGATGGGGATGGCCACGAGCGCCGTCGCCACGACCGATCCAAGGACCCGTGGATCCTGTAGCCGCGCGCGCACCAGCCAGACGAGCAGCGGTGTGGTCAGGAACAGCCCGAGACCCCACCAGCTCGGCTGGAAGAACGGCGGGTCGTCGACGTAGTTCCACGACCTGAGGAAGATCGCGAACAGGTGCCGTGGGATGTACTCGATGGCGAAGATCCCGTACTTCTCGTAGATCGGGTCTTCGAGCACACCCGGGATGCGGGTGTAGCCCTCGTCGAGCAGGGTGCCCCAGCGGGTCAGGTTGTAGGCGAAGTACGCCAGCACGGGCAGGGCCATGCCCACCCCGAAGGCGAGAGTGGTCCGGGCGGCCCACGGGCGATCTGCCGGGGGGCGGATCGGCCAACCGATGCGCAGGACCAGCATCAGGACGCCGACGCAGGCCAGCGCGACCGGCAGCCGCGAGATGGCGGCCAGGCCCAGGCACAGGCCGACCAGCAGCGGCCAGCGTCGATCCAGGGCGAGGATCACGGCGGCGGTGCTGAACAGGACGGCAGTCACGTGCCCGAGGTACCAGGCCGACCCGGTCTCGGCGACATACCACAGGACCGTCCCGAAGCCGAAGACGAGGGTCAATCCGAGCCGTCGCCGCAGGTCCAGGTCGAAGCGGCCGAACAGCAGCCACGCGAGACCGACGGAGACCGCCCCGAACAGCGAGGAAGCGACCTGCTGTGGGAACTCTGGTCCGAAGAGCGCGACGAAGGGGACGAGCAGCAGGGCCGGGACCGGGGGATAGACGACGTACCAGCCCGGGCCGTGCGGGACGAGCTCATTGAGCCACGAGGGCGCCTCGGTCAGATACAGGCGGCCGTGGAGGAAGGCGTCGGCGAGGCGGACGAAGTAGTCGAAGTCCTGGCGATCGCGATCTGCCGTGAACAGGTAGACCGTTGCGGTCAGGACGATGAGCAGGAGCGTTCCGACGGTGTCGGGTCGTCGCCGAACGTAGTCGACCGCCGCTCCCCACGGCCCGTCGCCGCTGACCGACCCGTCGCCGCTGACCGACCCGTCGCCGCTGACCGACCCGTCGCCGCCGGCCGAGCCACGTGGCGGCCGCGACGTCGCGATCGGAGGGGATGTCTCGCGCTGGACCATCGGGCGCGACGATACACTCTGGCCCCGGCGGCGTGACGCATGTCGGAGGTGCGATGACAGGGGTGTCCGAGGCGTTCGTCCCGGTGGCGGGCTCGATCGACGCGACCGACGCGATCGAAGCGGCCGACGCGATGGGCTCGGCCGACACGACAGACGCGGCCGCCACGGGTCCTCGCGGTCTGCGACTGCCCGACGGTCTGGTCGATGCAGTCGCCCTGTTCCTGACCTTGCGGGTGGCGCTCAGCCTTGTCGCGGTCTACGCCTGGTGGAAGGGCGGACTCCCTGGCCCGTGCCACTTCGAACTGGCGCGTGATGGCTGGCTGACCGTGCCGCGCATCGCCGATGGCCCGACGGAGTTCCCGCTGGTCGGTGTCTGGCAGCGCTGGGACGCCTGCTGGTACGGCAAGATCGCCAGCTTCGGCTACGAACCGGCCGAGATGAGCGCCAACTTCTGGCCGATGTTCCCGATCCTGGTCGGCTTCGTCGGGCGACTCGTCGGCGGATCGGTCGCGCTCGGCGGACTGATCGTGTCGTCGATCGCCTACGTGGCGGCGATGGTCGGTCTCGTCCGCCTCGTTGGGCGCGACTTCGATGGCGTGGTGGGTCGCCGGACGATCCTGCTCCTGTCCATCTTCCCGAGCGCCTTCTTCCTGTTCGCGCCGTTCACCGAAGCCACTTTCCTGGCGCTGGCCGTCTGGTCCATCGCGATGGCCCGGGAGCGTCGCTGGCTGCTGGCCGGTGTCTTCGGCTTCCTGGCGGGGCTGACCCGGATCCAGGGGGTCTTCCTGGTCCTGCCCATCGGCTGGGAAGCTGTCGCAGCAGCCGGCTTGCTCGCGTGGCGTCCGGGACGCGCCGTCGGCGGCGGGCACATAGGGGTCGATCAACTGGTTCGGGGTGGATCCGCGGCGATGGGACCTGTCCTTGCGTTCATCGGTTTCCTCGGCTTCACGGCGCTGACGGTGGGCAAGACGCCGCTCGACACCCAGGACGCATGGGGCGGCAAGGAGTTCTTCCCGCCGTGGGACGTAGCCGCGGCCGCGTGGCGCTGGACGGTGGAGCGCCACGACCCGCTCCAGGCGCTCAACCTCGTCCTGCTCGTGCTTGTCATCGGGCTGCTCATCGCGGGGATCCGTCGCCTGCCCGTCGCGTACACCCTGTTCGCGGTGCCCCAGGTACTGCTGCTTGCGACCCGCATCCAACCGACGCCGCTGACGTCGACCAATCGCTACCTGCTGGTGGTCTTCCCGGCCTTCGTCGTGCTCGCGCTCATCCCGTGGCAGCGGGTCCGCGTCGCTTGGGCGATCACTTCCACCCTGTTCCTCGCCGTCCTGCTCCAGGCCTTCCTGGCGGGCGATTACGTCGCCTGACGCGGGCCGATGAGCGAACGCACGATCCTCCACGTCGACCTCGATGCGTTCTTTGCCGCAGTCGAACAGCGCGATCGACCCGAGCTGCGTGGCAAGCCAGTCATCGTCGGGGGTGATCCGCGCGGCCGCGGGGTCGTGTCGGCAGCCAGCTACGAGGCGCGCGCGTTCGGGGTCGGCTCCGCGATGTCGCTGCGTGAGGCGTTGCGACGATGCCCGCACGGCGTGTTCCTGCCGGTCGACGGGCGGCGCTACCAGCTCGCCTCCAGGGACGTCATGGCGGTCCTGCGTCGGTTCACGCCGCTGGTCGAGCCGATCTCGATCGACGAGGCATTCCTCGATGTCACGGGATCACGAGCCCTGTTCGGGGATGGTCCGACCATCGCCGTGGCGATCAGGACAGCGGTCCGTGACGAGGTCGGCTTGACCGCCTCGGTCGGGGTCGCGACCACCAAGCTCGTGGCCAAGGTCGCCTCCGACCTGCGCAAGCCCGACGGGCTGGTCGTGGTCGAACCCGGGACCGAGGCGGCGTTCCTTGCTCCGCTGCCGATCGGGCGGCTGTGGGGCGTCGGTGCGAAGACGGCGACGGCCCTCGCCGAGTTCGGGGTGAGCACCATCGGCGACCTCGCGGCGTTGCCGCCCGACGTCGTCGTGCGCCGCTTCGGCAAGCACGGATCGTCGCTGATCGCGCGTGCCCGCGGCGTCGATCCCGATCCGGTCCACGAAGGTGATCCGGCCAAGTCGATCGGGCATGAGCACACGTTCGATGTCGACACCAGCGACCCCGAAATGATCGAGCGGACCCTGCTGGGCATGGCCGATGGTGTAGCGGGGCGGTTGCGCTCCGCCGGCGTGAAGGCCTCGACCGTCGTCGTCAAGATCCGCGACTCATCGTTCCGCACGATCACCCGGCAGCGGACCCTGGCCGAACCGACCGACATGACCGAGCCGATCTTCCGCACCGCGCTCGAGCTCGCGCGCCCCGAGGTTCGCGGGATCCGGGTGCGTCTGCTCGGGGTGACTGCCGGTGGTCTCGGCGAGCGCGATCAGCTGGGGTTGTTCGCGACCGACGATCCCAGGCGCCGAGCCGCCATCGAGGCCGCCGACGCCGTCCGCCGACGCTACGGCTCAGATGCGTTGATGCGTGGACGGCTCGTCGGTGCGAGCCTGCCGGCGCCGTTCGAACGTGATCCGCGAAACCCGCTCGATCGTCGTGCCCGCGGCGTCCCTGAAGGGCACCTCAAGGAAGACGAGAAGCCTTCGAGCGCTCGTGACGGGCTAGGTGACACGGCCCTCGACGACATTCCCCCCGACGACGCTTGACATCGAACGCCCGTTCGGTCTACGGTGTGGGAGTCATCGAACAGGTGTTCTGTCGACCGAGTGCCCCGGGCGACGTCAAGACGCCAGAACGGGACCGCCAAGCCCCCGACGGTCCGCCCGGAAGGAGCTATCCGACATGGCCATCTCTCGTCCCGAGCCATCGGTGCACGTTCGGACCGACTGGTTCAGCGGTCGACCTCGCGAGATCGACCTGGGCACGGAACGCCTGCCCATCACCCACGTCACGGCGGTCCGCGAGGAGGCCGCCGCCTATCCGGTCATCACCGGACCCCGAACGCTCTTCGAAGTCGAGACCCCGGGGGCGCGGGTCGCCCTGACCTATCTCCATCGGTCGCGACGCTGGACGGCTGTCGTCCTCGACGAGCGGAGGCACCGCGCCGCCTGACGCGTTTCACAGGCCGGCGTCGGGGGCCCTCCACCCGATCGCCGGCGGGGTCGTGATCCGGGGCGGACACACCGGTACTGCGTCCGCCCCGCCACGGCCGTGTCGTCGATGTGATCGGTCGCTGCTACGATCGGTGGATGCAGACCGACACAGTGACCGATGTATTCCGTGATCTGACCCTCGAGGAGTTCGTCGAGCGGCTGGCCTCGGCCGAACCGGTCCCGGGTGGGGGCAGCGCTTCGGCTGTCGCCGGGGCTCTCGGGGCCGGTCTCGTGGCGATGGTCGCCTCGCTCTCGCTGGGACGTCCCAAGTACGCTCAGCACGAGGAGCTGCTCACCTGGGGTGTCGCCACGGGCAAGGGACTGGCCGACCGCTTCCATCGGCTGGCCGACGAGGACGCCGCGTCATATGCGGTGTTCGCCGCGGCCCTCAAGCTGCCCAAGGCCACCGATGAGGAAGTAGCCGCGCGCCGGGCGGCGATCGGCGAGGCGGCCAGGGTCGCCGCCCAGATCCCGCTGCACTGCGTGGAAACGTGCCTTGACCTCGTGCGTGCCGCCGAGGCCCTGGCCGGTCGCAGCAATATGAATGCGTCGAGCGACCTGCATGTCGCAGCACTGCTCGCCGAGGCTTCGGCGCGTGGCGCGGCGGCCAACGTGCTGGTCAACCTGCCCAGCGTCGGCGACCCCTCGTTCGAGGGCGAGATGACGGCCCGTGTCGACGAGCTCCTCCACGATATCGAGCGGTTGGCGACCTCTACGCGCGAGGTAGTGGGCAGCGGCGAGGCGCGCGAGCCGATCCCGGCGCAGGAGTGACCGCCGTCGTGACGACCGGGGGTGCCCGCCTGCTCGAGGGTGGCCCGATCGCTTCGGAGATCAGGGCGACCGTCGCCGCCGATGTCGCATCGTTCGGGGCCCTGTATGGCCGGCCACCGGGCCTGGCCGTGGTCATCATCGGTCGGGATGCGCCATCCACCGTCTATCTCGAGCAGATCCTGCGCGGGTGCGCCAAGGTCGGGATCGATGCCCGCTTCGCCGAGCTCGAGGGGGCAGCGACGGAGGACGCCGTGGTCGCCCGGATCGCCGAGCTCAACGCCGACCCGTCGGTCGATGGGGTCATCGTCCAGATGCCCCTGCCGCGCTCGATCCGGATGCGCGCGGTCATCGACGCGATCGACCCGGCCAAGGACATCGACGGCATCCACCCCCTCAATGCCGGACTCCTGCGCCTCGGCTACGACGGGTTCCTGCCGGCGACCGCCCACGCCGCGGTCGAGATCCTGCGCCGCTCCGGGATCGAACTCGCCGGTCGCGATGCCGTCGTCGTCGGTCGATCCGCGGTCGTCGGTATGCCGGCCGCATTCCTGCTGGTGAAGGAGGACGCGACGGTCACCGTCTGTCACTCGCGAACCGAGAACCTGGCCGGACACGTCCGTCGAGCCGACATCGTCGTCGTCGCCGCCGGACGCCCCGGCCTCATCGACGGGTCGATGCTCAAGGCCGGTGCCACCGTGGTGGACGTCGGCATAAACGTCGTCGATGGACGCCTCGTCGGCGACGTCGACTTCGCCTCGGCGCGTGAGGTCGCCGGCGCGATCACCCCGGTCCCCGGTGGCGTGGGACCACTGACCAACG
>CAYNGM010000061.1:0-9797 GCA_964396565.1 uncultured Anaerolineaceae bacterium
GCAGCGCGCGGAGCAGGTCGGAGCGGCGCTCGTAGGTGTCGTAGACGAGCAGGTCCTCCAGGCCGGCTTCCTTCACCCGGAACGTGTCGTGGATCGACGCCACGGCTCCGTCGTCCGTGGTGGAGGTCACGGCCCCGCCGTCCGTGGTGGCGGTCACGGCGCCGGTCGGCCGTGCGCCCGTCGGCTGCGCGTCGGAGTGTGCTCTGAGTGTCGCGTGGTACGCCTCGGGACGCCGACGCATCACCGAGGTCACGGCATGGCGGACCGCCCGAACGTCCCATGCGCCGATGCCGGCGCCCGCGGCAAGGTCCACCGTGACGACCTGTCCGGCAGTCGCGATCCGGACCTCATCACGTCCGTCGAAGCCCTGGGCGCGCAGCTCGGCGACCGCCTGGCGTCCAAGGTGACCCTCTGCGAGGTCCTCCGCCGCGATCAGATGCTCGTGGGTCGCCAGCCGCATGTGCCCGATGTAGATGCCGCCGAACAGGCCGTGCCAGTAGCAGTCGTTCGACTGGCCCTGATAGAGGTGATCAGTGGCGAGTTCCCGGGCGGCGCCGGCCGGCATCTCGGCCACCACGGCAGACGCCCGGAGCATCTGCTTGTGCAGATCGTTGACCTCACGGTACTTGACCTGGAAGTTCCGCCAGAACGCGCCACGCAGCCAGCGGGTCTCGGGTCGATGGGCGGCCTGGGCATCGTGCAGGACACGGCTGTAGTCGAGGCTCTCGTCGGCTGGCAGCGCCCACTCACCCATCTCGGCGTATGACCCGGTGGGGACGTAGACGCGGCCGATCGGATCGTGTTCGGCGAGCCATGCTGACGGGGTGGTCGTGGTCAGCCAGGAGGCGTTCGCCTCGAGCGCCGCGAAGAAGCGCTCGACCCAGCGACCCTCGCCCCAGCAGTGCTCCCAGGTGGACGGCCAGGCGCCGAACTTCTCACCGTCGTCGCCCATCATCCCGACGCGGTCGCCGGCATCGGTCGCGTGGTCGCGCAGGTAGTCGATGACCTCGTCGACCGCACGGAACGGGATCCGGTAGCGGAGACCCTGCTCCGTGCCGAAGACACGCAGCAGATGGCCCTGATCCTCGGTGGTGTACGGGCCCCACAGGTCATCCTCGGGTATCGCCGCGGCCCGAAAGTGAGCATCATCGAGGATCGTCCAGCGATACCCTGCGCCGGCCAGCGAGGTCGGAAGATCAGGTTCCCATACGCGCTCCGCCAGCCAGGCCCCGGTGGGCCGCTCACCGAACCTGGCCTCGATGGTGTCGGCCATGCGTCGCAGCTGACCGACACGATCACGCTCAGGGAGCGACGCCAGGACCGGCTCGTAGTAGCCGCCGCCGAGGATCTCGATCTGGCCAAGCGCGCGCAGCGCGCGCAGTCGGTCGATCGCCTCAGGTCGCTCGGCGATGAGCCAATCGAGCAGCGGACCCGTGTAATGGAGCGCCACGCGGACGCCCGGATGGCGCTCGAGGGCGTCGATCATCGGCGCGTACGCTCGCTCGAAGACGTCCGCGATGACCCATCCGAAGTTGCCGACCGGCTGATGGTTGTGAAGGGTGAGCGCAAGGGTTATCCGTGGAGCCACGCCACCCTCAGTCGGCCTTGCGCGGGACTTCGATGCCGGCCGCGGGCAGGTACAGCCGCTCCGTGTACTCCTGGAGCATGCGCGTGGTGGAGAACCGCCACAGGGTCGTCGCCATCGAGCGGCGCATCACGTCCACCCAGCGACGCGGCACACCGTTCGTGTCCCGGTCGTACCAGGCGGGGATCAACTCCCCCTCGAGGTGCGCATAGAGATCCTGTGCGTCGGCCCAATCCTGGGCCGCCTCGTCCGGGTTGGTCTCGCGGCCACCGATCGCCCAGCCGTTGTCGCCACTGAAGCCCTCGTCCCACCAGCCGTCGAGGACGCTGATGTTGGGAACCCCGTTCTGGGCCGCCTTCATCCCGGATGTGCCCGACGCCTCCAGCGGTCGGCGCGGGTTGTTGAGCCAGACGTCCACGCCCTGCACCAGGAACCGTCCGACCCGGATGTCGTAGTCCTCGAGGATGAACACGCGGCCGCGCAGCTCGGGCGACCGGGAGCGCTGGAAGATCTCCTGGATGACCCGCTGGCCGGGCCGGTCGGCCGGGTGGGCCTTGCCGGCGAAGATGATCTGGACCGGTCGCTCCGGGTCCCACAGCATCCGGGCGAGGCGATCGATGTCGGAGAACAGCAGGCCCGCCCGCTTATAGGTCGCGAAGCGGCGCGCGAACCCGATGGCCATGATCCCAGGTTCCAGCACGCTCTCGATCTCGCGCAGCACCACGGGTGCCTCACCGTGACGCGCGAGCTGGCTGCGCAGTCGACCATGTGCGAACAGCGTGAGTTCGCGCTTCTGGCGCAGGTGCGCCTCCCACAGATCCGCTGCGGGGATGCGTCCAAGGCGTTCCCAGAAGCGGTCCTGGCGCGACCCCGCGTCGAGCGCGTCGAGATCCACGTCGAGGTGGCGCGAGAGCAGTTCGAGGACGGGTGTCCCGACCCAGCTCGGCCCGTGGACGCCGTTGGTCACGGCGATGATGTCGTGGTCGGTCGTGCCATGCCAGGTGGCGTTGGCGGTGTGGGAATGGAGCTCGCTGACCGCATTCGCCCCGTGCGTCAGACGGAGGCTGAAGGCGGTCATGTCGAACTGGCCACGATCGCCATCAGGGCTCAGTCCGAGGTCGAGTACGCGCTCGACCGCGACCCCGCCACCGTCGAGCAGCGGTCCGGCGACACGACGGACGATGTCGGCATCGAAGCGCTCGTTCCCGGCGGAGACCGGCGTGTGGATGGTGAAGACGCTGTCGCGGCGGACCTTGGCCCAGGCGTCGTCCAGGGTCTCGCCGGTCGCCACGTACTCGCGGGCACGCTCGGCCAGCAGGAACGCCGAGTGGCCCTCGTTGAGGTGCCAGACCGCTGGCTGCAGCCCGAGTTCGCGGATGGCCCTGACACCGCCGATGCCCAGGACGAGTTCCTGGTGCAGACGCATCTCGCGGCCGCGCACATACAGGATGTGGGTGATCGGCCGATCCTCGACCGCGTTCTCGGCGACGTCCGTGTCGAGCAGCAGGACCGGTACGCGACCGACCTGGGCGAGCCAGACGGCGACCGACAGGTCACGCCCGGGCAACTCGACGGTCACGGTCAGGGGCAGCCCGTCGCGGTTCTGGACGCGTGAGATCGGCAGGCGGTTCAGGTCGTAGTCGGCGTAGTTATGCTCCTGGTGGCCGTCCGCGTCGATCTGCTGGCGAAAGTAGCCCTTGCGATAGAGCAGACCGACCCCGACGAACGGCAGGGCCATGTCGCTGGCAGACTTCATGTGGTCGCCGGCGAGCACGCCGAGACCGCCGGAGTAGATGCCCAGCGACTCGTGGATCCCGTACTCGGCGCAGAAGTAGGCGATCGGTCCGCTCAGGTGCTCGCCGTGCTTGCGTCCGAACCAGCGGTCGGAGCCGTTGGCCATGTAGTCATCGAAGGCGGCAAGGGTGTCGTGGTACTCGGCGAGGAACTTCTCGTCGTCAAGGACGCGCGTCCAGTCGGTCGGACCGCTGATCACCGGGATCGGGTTTCGGTAGCGGTTCCAGGCGGCCCGGTCGATGAGGCTCCACAGGTTGCGGGTCCGTGGATGCCAGGCCCAGTGGTAGTTGTAGGCGAGACGACGTAGCCCCTCGAGTCGCGGGGGCAGCGGAAAACTCGCCGCCGGGACCGACGGGATGTGGACTGATTCCATTCGGCGGGCATGATAACGCCTCGCCTGCCACCAACCACCCTCGCCCGGTCCTGCCCCGGCTAACATCCAGCGTGTGAGCCTGCGCGTAGCGTTCATCGCCTCCGAGTGCGAGCCATGGGCCAAGACCGGCGGTCTGGCCGATGTGGTCGATGCCCTGGCACGCGCCCTTGGACGCCAGGGCGACGCGGTCGCGACCCCGGTCGATGTCTTCCTGCCTCGTTACCGGACCGTGCCCGAGCTGCCCGCAGACGCGATCCGTGGCGAGAACCGCATCAAGGTGCCGGACCCGAGGTCGCCGAGCGGCGCGAGCGAGGTCACGGTCATCGATGTCGCGGCCGACGGGTATCGGCTGAGACTCGTCGACCATCCGGCCGCATTCGATCGGGCCGCGCTCTATGGTGATACGGCCGGCGACTACGCCGACAACGCCTGGCGCTTCGGTCTGCTCGGGCGGGCGGCGCTGGAGATGCTCCGGGTCGATGGTCGACCGCTGGACGTCCTGCACCTGCACGACTGGCAGGCTGGTCCGGCGGCGATCTTCCGGACGATGCGCTACGCCGACGACCCGGTGCTGGGGGGCGCGGCGATCGTCGCGACGCTCCACAACCTCGCCTATCACGGCTGGACCGCCAACGGCGCCCTCGGCCAGCTCGGTCTGCGTCCGGGTGACGGTGCGCCCGGCCAGAACCGTGACGGGGTGGACTTGCTGGCGGCGGCGATAGAGGCCGCGGACCTGGTGAACACGGTGTCGCCCGGCTTCGCGGCCGAGGCGCTCACGCCGGCCTTCGGGATGGGGCTGGACGGACTCCTGCGCTCCCGCGGCGATAGATTCGTGGGCATCCTCAACGGCCTCGACACGACGGTCTGGGATCCAGCCACGGATCGGGATCTGGCCGCTCCCTACTCGCGTGCCGACCGCACCGGGCTGGTCGTCTGTCGGGCCGATGTCCTGACCCGGAACGGGATGGATCCCGACGATGATGGCCCGGTCGTCGGGATGATCGGTCGGCTCGATCCCCAGAAGGGTTTCGACGTCCTCGCCGCCGCCGCACCTACGCTGCTCGAACGCGGTGTCCGGCTGATCGTCCAGGGCTCGGGCGACAAGTCGCTGGCCGACCCCTTCCGTGAACTCGCTGCCGCGTCTCCCTCGCGGGTCGCCTTCATCGAGGCGTTCGATCGGGCGATGGCGCGACGGATCTATGCCGGCGTGGACGCCTTCGTGATGCCCTCACGCTTCGAGCCGTGCGGCCAGGGCCAGATGATCGCGCTTCGCTACGGCACGCCGCCGATCGTCCATCGGACAGGCGGTCTGGCCGACACGGTCATCGATGAGACGACCAACGTCGGTCGCGGCACGGGCTTCGTGTTCGATGAGCCGACCCCGGCGGCGCTGCTCGATGCCTGCGCGCGCGCGTTCAGGCTGCGGGCGACCGACCCGTCCGGATGGTCCGGTCTGCTCGATCGCGGGATGGCCATCGACTTCGACTGGACGACCGGCTCCGCGCCGACCTATCTCGCCGCGTACCGGCGGGCCGTCGCCATCCGCCGCGGCTAGCCCGCTGGAGCTGCGGTCAGCCCAGTAGAATCGCGGGATACCGTTCGCCCCGCCCTCGGAGGAGCCGTTCGCATGGCCAACCAGTTCGTCGTCCAGTTGAAGAACGAACCAGGCGCGATGGCGACCCTCGCCGAGGCAATCGCCGCTGCCGGCATCGACCTGCGGGCTATCGGTGGCGGGAGCATCGGCGACTCCGGTCACGTGATCATGACGACCGCTGACGATGACGCGACCCGCGCCATCCTCGATGCCGAGGACTACGTCTACATCGAGGGTGAGTCGCTGGTGACCGAGGTCGACGATCGCCCCGGCGGCATGGCCCGCCTATCCCGGGCGCTCGCGGACGCCGGGGTCAACATCAACGGGCACCTGTTCCTGGGTCGATGGGGCGACCGGGCCATGTTCGCATTCGTCGTCGACAAGCCGGACATCGCCCGCCCGATCCTCGAGCGCAAGGGCTGACTGCCAGCCTGACCCGCCAGTCGGGCCCGCTGGCCCATCGCCTGACGCCCGTACCACCACCTCGGGGCAGCTGGTACGGCTGACCTCTACGCATCGGCCGTGACGGCTGATAGGGTCGAGTCCGTGTCCGGATCACGTCGCCGTCGTTCGATAGCCGCCCTTGCCAGCGTCCTGTTGGCCGTTGCCGCGAGCAGCATTGGCCCGACATCGGCGGTCGCCGCGCTCCCGCCGGGCGGCACCTTCATCGATGACAACGGCTCCGCCTTCGAGGGCGCCATCGAGGCCATCGCTGCCGAGGGCATCACGCGCGGCTGCCATCCGCCCCGCAACGAGGTGTTCTGTCCGCGGGACACGGTCACGCGCGGTCAGATGGCCGCGTTCCTCGCCCGCGCCCTCGGTCTGACAGAGACCGGTGGATCTTCGTTCAGCGATGCCGGCGGCACGTTCGCGGTCGACATCGACCTCCTCGCCACGGCCGGCATCACCAGGGGCTGCAGCGCCACGAAGTTCTGCCCGAACGACCCGGTCACGCGCGGTCAGATGGCCGCGTTCCTCGCGCGCGGCTTCGAGCTGACGACGACCAGCGGGCTGACGTTCAGCGACGTTCCCCCCGGTCACACCTTCCGGACGGACATCGACCGTCTCGCCACCGCCGGCATCACCAAGGGCTGCGGCGGGACGAAGTTCTGCCCGGATGACCCGGTCACCCGTGGCCAGATGGCGGCATTCCTGCAGCGCGCGATGGGGCTCGACCCGATCGTTCCGCCGCCGTCCGACGTCGGAAACCCCACCGGCAACATGCCCATCCCACCCGAGGCGCGACCGGTCGACACATCCGCTCCGGACCATGTCATCGGGACCGGCACACCTGGGAGCTGCACCTCCGCGGCCGTCGTCGCGGCCGTCGCCAAGGGCGGGGTCATCACCTTCGACTGCGGCCCGTCTCCACTGACCATCGCCATGACCGCCACCGCGAAGGTGTTCAACGACAAGCCGGACGTGGTCATCGATGGCGGCGGGCTGGTGACGCTGGACGGGGGAGGAGCGCGAAGGATCCTGTACATGAACACCTGCGATCCGGAACTCGTCTGGACGACCGATCACTGCCAGAACCAGGCACATCCCACGCTGACCATCCAGGACATCACGTTCGCGAACGGTCGCTCGACAGGCACCGAGACGATGGACGGCGGCGGGGCGATCTTCGTGCGTGGCGGCCGGTTCAAGGTCGTCCGCTCCGAGTTCGACGGCAACCGTTGTGCCCCGACCGGGCCGGACATCGGCGGTGCGGCTATCCAGGTCTTCTCGCAGTACGAGGGGCGGCCGGTGTATGTCGTTGACAGCACCTTCGGCGGTCCCGGTGCGTTGCACAACGAATGCTCGAACGGCGGCGCGGTCTCGAGCATCGGTGTGTCGTGGACGTTCATCAACTCGAAGCTCGTGAACGGGCGGGCCATCGGGACCGGGGCGAACCCGCCCAAGAACGGCGCCCCCGGCGGTGGCAACGGCGGCGCGATCTACAACGACGGCAACACGATGACGCTGCGGGTCAACGGCACCCTGATCGAGGACAACTGGTCCAACGGTGAGGGCGGGAGCGCAATCTTCTTCGTCAGCAACGATCGTTCGGGGAGCGTGGTACTCGAGGAGTCCGTGCTGCGTGACAACACGGGTGACGGCTTCTCGACCTACCCCGGGATCTTCTTCCTCGGTCGGAAGATCACGTTTCTGCGCTCGACAGTGGAGTGATGTCGTCGCCTAGGCGTTCATCGAGCATGCCCAGCAGGGTCGTCGTCGTCCGCCAATTGCGGATCGTCATCTCGCGATAGGCCGGCAGGCTGGCGACCTTCGAGAGGCGGCTCTGGCTCGCCCGTGAGGCCAGGCGCTCGAAGTAGACGACGCCTTGGCCGGCGACGAACCGATCGACTCCGTCGCGGGCGCGCAGGCCCTCGATGACGTCCGCCGCGGTCGATGGGCCGCGCAGGAATGCGACATCGCGCCGGTAGTCGTCGTGGTCGCGATCGAAGCCGACCGGCGCGTCGTCCACGACCCGACGCAGGGTCGGGTGGTCCACCAGGACGATACGTGCGTCGTAGGCGAAGGTCTCCGCAAGGGCGGTCTCGATCGTGGCGGCCCAGTCGGTGGTCGGTCGGTCGCCGCCGTCGAATATGACGTTGCCACTCTGGATATAGGTGGCGACCTCTTTCGCGCCCAGGACCTCGAAGCAGGTGCGCAGGTCGGTCATCGGGATGAGGTTGTTGCCGCCGACATTGATCCCACGCAGGAGCGCGACGTAAAGCGTGCCCGGCACTCAGGCCCGCCCCATGGCGGCGAGGGCGATCGCATCGACCGTCACCGGACCGTCTTGGAGACGACGCTCGCACTCGGCCCGCAACGCGATCTGGAGTTCCGCGTCGAGTCTGGCGAGGTAGCGACCGGCCGGTCCCACTCCCACGGTGAACGGCGCCCACCAGGTGGCGACGTCAGGAAAGGTTCGACTCGCATTCAACTCGATCTCGATGATCTCGCTGAACCCGGCAGCCGTCAGCAGTGCCGCCAGTCGGCCACGCCCGGCCCCTGGCAGATCGGACTCGTCGTGGACCGCAGGGTCCACGCCCAGCGGATCGCGCCCCCCGGCGTAGTCCCAGACGCAGGTGGCAACGGTCCCGCCCGGACGCGTTACGCGCCGCATCTCGCGCAGGCCTTCGATCGGGTCGGGCATGAAATGGATGACCAACTGGGCGATCGCCGCGTCGAACTGGTCGCCATCGAACGGCAACTCGGCTGCCGTTGCCTGGCGGACATCGACGCCCGGGTAGCGAGCCCGTGTGGTGGCGACCATCGCGGCCGATGGATCTATCGCCGCAACGGCGGCTGGGTTGACTCTCCGGACCAGTTCGGCGGTCAGCGAGCCCGTCCCGCAGCCCACGTCCAGCACGTGGGCGCCGGTGCCCGGGCGTACCTCGGCGAGATCGGCCATCCCGGGCGCCAGTTGCACGGACCAGCGCCCCATGAAGGAGTCGTATGCCTCGGCGGCGACTTCGAAGTCCATGGCGTTGCAGCCTACTACGGTGCTCGGCGCGTGGGGAGCGGGCGGCGCGTGCGGTGCGCCCGGCGCGCGGGAAGAGGGCGGCGCGCGGTGCTCGGCGCGTGGGGAGCGGGCGGCGCGCCCAGCGGCGCAGCCTGCGTGCCATCGCGTTCGGAGCGACGGCTCGGGATCGTCGGCTATCATCGGTGGCCGCCGCATCACGCGGGAGTAGCTCAGTTGGCAGAGCGGCAGCCTTCCAAGCTGCATGTCGCGGGTTCGAACCCCGTCTCCCGCTCCACCCCCTGTATATCTGGCTGGGATCTGTGTTCCCGTGCCCTCGACGTTGTGCCACACGGGATAGAGTGGCACGCGGATTCGAGCGGACTCGCGTATGCTTCCGCCTCCTCGTACTCGATGGGTGCTCCGGTCAGCGCCCCGGTCGGCAGATCACGCCGACCCAGATCTGCGAACCAAGTCAAATGCCCTGACCGGGTCCCGCGGCCACGGCCGAACGGGTTGGGCCCGTCAGGAGTCTTCCTTCGCATGTCCTTCGATCGACTCGGGCTTGAGCCCGAATTCCTCCGCGCCGTCGCGGACCAGGGCTACACGGAGCCCACGCCCGTTCAGGCGGAGTCCATCCCGCTCGTCCTTGCCGGCCGTGACCTCATGGCCGGCGCGCAGACCGGGACCGGCAAGACCGCCGCGTTCGTGCTGCCGATGCTCCAGCGTCTCGGTCGGGTCCAGGCGGACCCGCGCGCCGGCCGACGCCCTGTTCGTGCCCTCGTGCTCGCCCCGACCCGCGAGCTCGCGCTCCAGGTCGAGGAGAGCGTCCGCGTCTACGGTCGTCACCGGGCCGTGCGCTCGACTGCGATCTACGGCGGTGTCGGGTTCGGTCCCCAGGTGTCGACCATCCGGCGCGGAGTCGATGTCATCGTGGCGACCCCCGGCCGACTGCTCGACCATCTCGGCCAGGGCACCATCGAGCTGTCGAGGGTGGAGA
>CAYNGM010000062.1:0-9712 GCA_964396565.1 uncultured Anaerolineaceae bacterium
CGATCGTCGATCGTTACGACGTCATCTTCATCGATTGCCCGCCATCGCTCGGACTTCTGACAGTGAACGCCCTGACCGCCGCCGACGCGGTCCTCGTGCCGCTCCAGTGCGAGTACTACGCGCTCGAAGGATTGACCCAATTGCTTGCGACGATCGATCTCGTACGTGATCACCTGAACCCGAGACTCGCCCTCGACGGCGTCGTTCTCACGATGTCCGACGCACGGACCAACCTGTCCGCGGAGGTCGCGGACGAGGCCAGGCGTCATCTTGGCGATCGCGTCTACCAGACGGTGATCCCTCGTAGCGTTCGCCTGTCTGAGGCTCCCAGCCACGGCCTTCCGATCGATCGATATGCAGCTGGCTCGCGCGGGGCGCACGCGTATGCAGCCCTGGCGCGTGAGTTCCGGGACCGACGAGCCATGACGAGGGCCGATACGTTCCCTGCAACGACGGCCGGCGATGAGGCCAGTACCGCCGGCGACAAGGCCAGCGCGACTACGGTGGCGATCCCGATCAGACCCGGATCCGAGGTCCGCGGTACGGTGGTGCTCACATGACCGTCAAGCCGGAGCGACCGCAGGGCCTGGGTCGTGGCCTCGCGGCACTGATCCCGCAGCGAACGGGTGGGACGCCCGGTCCGATCGACCTGCTCATCGATCACATCCGCCCGAACCCATATCAACCGCGTCGGCATTTCGATCCCGCTGAGCTCGCCACATTGACCGCGAGCATCCGGGAGCACGGTGTCCTTCAGCCGATCGTCGTGACCGAGGCGCTCGATGGGTATGAGCTCGTTGCCGGCGAACGGCGTCTTCGGGCTGCCGCGGCGGCCGGGCTCGAGCGGATCCCTGCAATCGTCCGTCGTTTCGATGACCGCGCACGTCTCGAGATCGCGCTCGTCGAGAACCTCCAGCGCGAGGACCTCGACCCGATCGAGGCGGCCCTCGGCTTCCGCCGGCTGATCGATGAGTTCGGCTTCACCCAGGAGGACATCAGCGAGCGAGTCGGCCGGGCGCGCTCGACGGTGGCCAACACCCTGCGTCTGCTCGATCTTGCGCCGGTGGTCCAGACCGCCGTCGTGGACCGCCGCCTGACGGAGGGCCACGCCCGCGCACTCGGAGGTCTGTCCATCGAACACCAGGAGCGGGTCGTCGGGACGGTCGTGGACCAGGACCTGTCGGTGCGTCAGACCGAGGAACTCGTGCGCAGGCTCCGCGAGCCGCGCGGTAAGACCCAGGAGACCACGACACGTCCTCGCCTGGCAGACCCCGAACTGGAGCGTGTCGAGGAGGATCTGCGCCGGGCGCTCGGGACGAAGGTGAGCCTCGCCAAGTCCAGGGCCGGCGGGCGGATCGTGATCGAGTACTACAGCGATGAAGAGCTCGGACGGTTGTACGAGCGATTGACCGGAGGGACTGCGTGACCGAGGAAGCCACCAAGGCCGTCGCGACCGGGACGAACGGGCGCGGGAAGCGTTCACGGTCCGGTGGCGCCGAGTACACGGCCGCCAGCATCCAGGTGCTCGAGGGTCTCGAGGCCGTCCGCCGACGTCCGGGCATGTACATCGGGTCCACCGATGCACGCGGCCTGCACCATCTGGTCTGGGAGGTCGTGGACAACTCCATCGACGAGGCGATGGCCGGCCATGCCACGACCATCGTCGTCACGATCCGTGAGGACGGCTCGGTGACCGTGCGCGATGACGGGCGGGGCGTCCCGGTAGGCAAGCATTCGACCGGCAAGGACGCCCTCGAGGTCGTCCACACCGTGCTCCACGCCGGCGGCAAGTTCGGCGGTGGTGGCTACAAGGTGTCGGGCGGCCTGCACGGTGTCGGCGTGAGCGTGGTCAACGCACTCTCATCGTGGATGCGCGTCGAGTCGGCACGTGACGGCCACGTCTGGGCCCAGGAGTACGAACGCGGGAAGCCCAGGGGACCGGTCGCCAAGGTCGGGCCGCAGGGCGACCGACGGGGCACGTTCACGAGCTTCGTGGCCGACCCGGAGATGTTCGAGACGACCGACTACTCGTTCGAGACCATCAGCCAGCGTCTGCGCGAATCCGCGTACCTGACCAAGGGCGTCTGGATCACCCTGATCGACGAGCGCATCGACCGCGAGCGGTCGTTCTACTTCGAGGGCGGGCTCCAGTCGTTCGTACGCCACCTCAATCGGAACAAGGAGGCGCTGCACCAGCGCCCGATCTATGTCGAGCGGCGCGAGGGCGCGACCGCCGTCGAAGTCGCACTCCAGTACAACGACACCTACACCGAGAACGTCCTCGCCTTCGCCAACAACATCAACACGGTCGATGGCGGCACCCACGTGACGGGGTTCCGGGCGGCCCTGACCAGCTCGCTCAACGACTGGGCCCGACGTGCCGGCGTTCTCAAGGACAGCGACGGCAACCTGTCCGGCGACGACGTCCGCGAGGGCCTGACCGCAGTCATCAGCGTCAAGCTGACCGAGCCGCAGTTCGAGGGACAGACGAAGGCAAAACTCGGGAACGCCGAGGTCAAGGGCCAGGTCCAGACCGCGGTCGCGGACAGCCTCGGCCAGTATCTCGACGAGAACCCGGCCGATGGCCGTCGGATCATCGAGAAGTGCCTGACCGCTGCCCGCGCTCGCGAGGCCGCACGCAAGGCACGTGATCTGGTCATCCGCAAGGGCGCCCTCGACGGGATGTCCCTGCCCGGCAAACTCGCCGACTGCCAGGAGCGGGATCCGGCCCGGAGCGAGCTGTACATCGTCGAGGGCGATTCGGCTGGCGGCTCCGCCAAACAGGGTCGTGACCGTCGTTTTCAGGCGGTCCTGCCGCTGCGTGGCAAGGTCCTCAACGTCGAGAAGGCACGACTCGACAGGATCCTGTCCAGCGAGAACGTCCGCCCCCTGATCATCGCGCTCGGCGCCGGGATCGGCGAGAGCTTCGACCTGTCGAAGCTGCGTTACCACCGGATCATCATCATGACCGACGCCGACGTGGACGGCGCCCACATCAGGACCCTGCTCCTGACGTTCTTCTACCGCCATATGCCGCAGGTCATCGAGAACGGGTACCTGTACATCGCCCAGCCGCCGCTCTATCGAGTCAGCACCGGCAAGCAGACCCGCTACGCACAGAGCGAGGCTGAGCGCGACAGGATCGTCAAGGAGTTCAACGTCAAGAACCTGTCGGTCCAGCGCTTCAAGGGCCTCGGCGAGATGAACGCCGACCAGCTGTGGAGCACCACGATGGACCCGGACACGCGAACGCTCCTGCGGGTCGATGGCGAGAACGCATCGCTGGCGGACGAGATCTTCACGATGCTCATGGGCGAGAAGGTCGCGCCACGCAAGGACTTCATCAAGACCGAGGCACGCAAGGTGCGCAACCTTGACGTCTGAGGCACGGTTGATCGAACTGCCGGGTGGCACGAGCTTCGAGATCGCCCCGCACAGCTGCTTCGCCTGCGGAACCCTGAACACACAGGGTATCGGCCTCACCCTGCATGTCGAGCAGGATCGTTCGTGGACCGAGGTGACCCTCGCTCAGCACTTCCAGGGATGGGACGACATCGCCCACGGCGGGATCGTGAGCACGATCCTCGACGAGGTCATGGCATGGTCGCTCGCCGCGAGCGACGACTGGGGCGTGACCGCGCGGATGAACGTCGAGTTCCGCAAGCCCGTCCCCTTGGGGAAGCCGCTTCGCGCGGACGGGTGGATCACCGGTCGACGTCGCCGGATCATCGACACACAGGCACGGATCTGCGATGCCACGAGTGGCACCGAGTACGCCACCGCGACCGGGACCTACATGGCAGCCGATGCGGGACGCAAGGCCGAGATCCGCGCGCGCTATGGGTTCCGCCGCATCGACTCGGGGACTGGCGCCAGGCACGGACGACAGGAAGCGACCGCAGGCGCCCCAAGGCACGACGCCAAGGTGACCGCCGGTTTGCCCGGACACGTGGACAAGGCATGACAGTGGCCGTCCAGACTAGCCAGACCAGCCAGGCGACCGCGCATGCCGTCGTCTTCGTCGCCGACCACAAGAGCCTCGCCGAGTCGATGGGGGCCGCCCTTGCAGAGCACACCAACGACCCGGCCGCATTCGCCGCCGCACTTCGCAGCGCATTCAGCAGTCTGGCGGACCCGCTCTATCTCGAGGGACAGCGACGCGTGGCTCCCGGGATCGGCCGGCTCCACGGTGTCCGCTGGCCGCTGATCACGGCGGTGGCCCGCGGCTTTCGCCGGGTGACCCGACGCGATCGTCCCACGCCGCTGCTCTTCATCGCGGATCGGTTGCTGCGCGAGCCTGAACTCGAGGCGCTCTGGTTCGCGTTCGACCTGCTCGCTCGGACGATCACCGCCGAGCCCGAGCGATCGTGGCAGCTTCTCCGACGCGCCTCGCGCGAGGCCGCCGACTGGATCACCGTGGACAGCCTGGCCCACCCGGTGGGTGCCGGTGTCGCCCTCGAGCCGTTTCGCTGGGCGGAACTCGAGCAGCTGGTCTTCTCGCCATCACGCTGGGAGCGTCGCCTCGTCGGCTCGGCGATCGCCACTATGGTCCACGGTCGGGGCATGCCCGGACGCGACGCCGCGCTGGTCAGCCACGCGATCCCGCTCCTGGAACAGCTGATGGGCGACGCCGAGCCCGATGTCCAGAAGGCGCTGTCGTGGGCGTGGCGGTCGCTCGCCGACATCGATAGGGAGACCGTCACGACGGCGCTCCGCGAGGAGACCGAGCTGGCAGCCCGGACCGAAGACGGTCACCGGGCGTGGGTCATCCGCGACAGCCTGACCAAGCTCGACCCGACCGCAGCCGCCGAGCTGCGCGAGCGCCTCGATGGGATCCGCCGACGCTCTGGCGCGCCATCGACATCCTCGGCCGCGGCCCTGGCAGCGCGCTTCGGTGCCCTGCCCGACCCCCGAGTCCACCCCGAACCACCACTCGCGTGATCCACGCGCAGCGACAGGAGTAGCCGACCGTGACCGACGACATGGGCAACGTCCGCGCCATCCCGATCGAGGACGAGATGCGCGTCTCGTATCTCGACTACGCGATGAGCGTCATCGTTTCCCGGGCGCTGCCGGATGTCCGCGACGGCCTCAAGCCGGTCCACCGCCGGATCCTGTACACGATGGGCGAGATGGGCCTGTCGGCGACGAGCTCCTTCCGCAAGTGCGCTGCGATCGTCGGCGAGGTCATGGGCAAGTATCACCCGCACGGTGATGTCGCCCTGTACGACGCGCTCGTCCGGCTCGCCCAGGACTTCTCGATGCGCTATCCGCTCGTCGATGGCCAGGGCAACTTCGGCTCTGTGGACGGCGACGGTGCGGCGGCCATGCGCTACACGGAGGCGCGCCTGACCGGGATCGCCGCCGAGATGCTGGCCGACATCGACAAGGAGACCGTCGACTTCGTCGACAACTACGACGGGACCCAGAAGCAGCCGTCGGTCCTGCCCGCCAAGCTGCCGAACCTGCTCGTCAACGGCTCGTCGGGCATCGCGGTCGGCATGGCCACCAACATCCCGCCGCACCACCTCGGTGAGATCTGCGACGCCACGGTCGCCCTGATCGACGACCCCGAGCTCACCTCCGATGACCTGTGCAAGTTCGTCCTGGGCCCTGACTTCCCGACCGGCGGGACGATCTTCCGCTACGAGAAGCAGCGCAACATCCTGACCGGCGAATGGGAGACGGTCGACGCCATCCGCCAGATGTACGCCCACGGCCGCGGCCGCGTCGTGATGCGCGCCCAGGTCGCGTTCGAGGAGGTCAAGGGCGACCGGACCGCGATCATCGTCACCGAGCTGCCCTACCAGGTGAACAAGGCGGCGCTGCTCGAGAAGATCGCCGACCTCGTCAAGGACAAGCGCCTCGAGGGGATCGCCGACCTGCGCGACGAGTCGGACCGCGACGGGATGCGCATATACGTCGAGATCAAGCGCGACGCCAACCCGCACAAGGTGCTGAACAACCTGTTCAAGCACACGCCGATGCAACTCGCCTTCAACATGAACATGCTGGCCCTGGTCGATGGCCAGCCGCAGACCCTGCCGCTGCGCAGCGTGCTCGCCCACTACATCGAGCACCGCCGCGAGATCGTCCGTCGTCGGACGGAGTTCGACCTCGACAAGGCGCGCGCCCGAGCCCACATCCTCGAGGGCCTCAAGATCGCCCTCGATCACCTCGACGCAGTGATCGCGACCATCCGCGAATCGGCCGATGTGGACGTCGCCCGGACGAACCTGATGAGCCGGTTCGACCTGACCGAGATCCAAGCCCAGGCCATCCTCGACATGCGTCTGGCGCGGCTGGCGGCACTCGAGCGCAAGAAGATCGAGGACGAGTACCTCTCGGTCATCCAGCTCATCGCCGAGCTCGAGGACATCCTGGCCAACCCGGCCCGTGTGCTCGGCATCATCAAGGACGAGCTGGCCGAGCTGAAGCGCAAGTACGCCGGTGAGCGCCGAACGCGCGTGGCCGACGACGCCAGTCGCGAGATGACCGACGAGGACCTCATAGCCGACGAGGACGTGGTGGTGACCATCTCCGGCCGCGGCTACATCAAGCGCCAGCCGGTCGCCACCTATCGACGCCAGCATCGCGGCGGCAAGGGGATCATCGGGCACGTCACCCGCGAGGAGGACGCGGTCGAGCATCTGCTCGTCGCGAACACCCATGACTGGGCCCTCTTCTTCACCAACCGCGGACGCGTCTTCAGCGCCAAGGTCCACGCCATCCCGGACGCCAGCCGCCAGGCCAAGGGCATGGCCATCATCAACCTGCCCGGCGTCCAGGTCGATTCGGGTGAGGTCCCGGTGGCGACGATCGTCCTGCCCGACTTCGAGCCCGGCCACTTCCTGGTGCTGGCCACCCGACGCGGGATCATCAAGAAGACCCCGCTCGAGCAGTTCGAGCGCGTGCGCTCGACCGGCATCCGCGCGATCACCATCGCCGACGGCGACGAACTCGCCTGGGTCGATGTCTCGACCGGCGCCGACGACGTGATCATCGCCACCGCCCAGGGCATGCTCGCCCGGTTCGAGGAGGACGAGGTCCGCCCGATGGGTCGCGACGCCGCCGGTGTCATCGGCATCCGGCTCCTCAAGAAGGAGGGCGACCAGGTCGTCGCGATGCGGGTCGTGGAGGCCGACGCGGACCTCCTGGTGCTGACCGAGACGGGCTACGGCAAGCGCGTGGCGCTCAGCGAGTTCCGGCGCAAGCACCGTGGTGGCCAGGGCGTTCGGCTGATCGCCCTCGAGGGCCGCAAGACCGGACTCGTGGCGGCTGTCCAGCAGGTGACCGAGGCCGACGAGGAGCTGGTCCTGATCTCGGAGGGCGGTCAGGTCATCCGGACCGAGACGAACACGATCAACCGCTACTCATCCGGCGCCCGCGGGGTGATCGTGATGCGTCTGGCCGAGGGTGACCAGGTCGCGGCGATCGCCGCCTTCCGGCCCGGACTTGCGGACCGCGACGGCATGGGCGACGATGGGGCCCCCGGCACGGGCGGTCCTGGTCAGACAGCCCCGACCGGCGGTCAGTGACGGCGGCATCGGTCTACGACGAGCGGGAGAGAGCGCCCTTGTACGCGGACCAGTTCGAGATCTACCACGGCAACGCCAACCCGGACCTGGCCTACAAGATCGCCCGCTATCTCGGCACGGAGTGCGGCAAGGCGGAGGTCTTCCAGTTCGCCAACGAGAACATCTTCGTCAAGATCCTCGATAACGTCCGCGAGAAGGACGTCTTCCTCGTCCAGCCGACGTCGCACCCGGTCAACCAGTCGATCATGGAGCTCCTGATCATGATCGACGCCTTCAAGCGCGCGTCGGCCGGACGGATCACCGCGGTCATCCCGTTCTATGCCTACGGGCGTTCGGACAAGAAGGACCAGCCGCGGGTACCCATCACGGCCCGCTTGATCGCCGACATGATCACCGTGGCCGGCGCCGACCGGGTCCTGTCGATGGACCTCCACCAGGGCCAGATCCAGGGCTTCTTCAACATCCCGGTCGACGAACTGACCGCCGTCCACCTGCTGTCGCGCTACTTCATCGACAAGCACATAGATGACCCGGTCGTGGTGACCGATCTTGGCTTCGCCAAGCGCGCCCGCGCCTTCGCCGAGATCCTGAACGCCCCGCTCGCGATCATCGAGAAGCGCCGCGTCGGGAATCTCGACCGGGCGGAGTTGATGAACGTCATCGGCGATGTCCGGGGCAGGCGGGCGATCATCGTCGACGACGAGATCGATACCGGCGGGACGCTCATCGAGGTCGTCCGTGCCCTGGAGCGCGAGGGCGTGACCGAGATGTACGCGTGTGCGACCCACGGCGTCCTGTCCGATCCGGCCGTCGAGCGGATCCGCGACAGCGTCCTGCGCGAGGTCGTCGTCACCGACTCGATCCCCCTGCCGGCCGCCAAACGGAGCCCCAAGATCACGGTCCTGTCGGTCGCGCCACTCATCGGCGAGGCGATCAAGCGCATCCATCGCGGCGAGTCGGTGGGCGCCCTGTTCTCCAGCGAGGTCTCGTTCACCCAGGAGATGCTGCTCTGGGACGAGACCGGTGGCGACGACGAGGGGGTCGGATCCGACGATGCGGAGTCGGACACAGCGGATCTCCTCGCGGCGGTACCATCTGGCGACCGATGACACTCCAGCTGCACCGACCCGATGGCGAAGGCGGCCTCGAGCCGCGCCCCGTGACCCCGGCCGACTGGCGCGACCAGCTCCAGTCGCCACGCTGGGGTTCGTCGCTGCGTCGCAAGCGACTCCCGGAACTGGCCAACCCCGAGATGAACCCGACGTCGCGGTTCCGTTCGGTGCTGTTCTGGCTGGCCCTTGGCGCGCTGACCTTCGTGCTGCTCGTCGCAGGCTACGGGACCGGTTTCTGGGGCTGAACCGAGTCGAGGACCTGGTGCCGGACGTGGCCCCCGGAGCGTCGGACGGGCCTGCGACGGTCTGACCGTATACTCACGCTCCCATGAAGTTCCTTTCCCGTTTCGTCGACTCGAACGACCGCGAGCTCCGACGCATCCAGCCGTGGGTCGACGAGGCCAACTCCCTCGAGAGTGAGTTCGAGGGCCTGTCCGACGACGAGATCCGCGCCCAGTTCGCGGAGATCCGCGACGAGATCCGCGGGGTCGCGACGACCGGCGAGCCGTCAGAGGACGAGCTCACCCACCCCGACCTCGAGCGCCGTCGCGAGATCCGCAAGGAGCGCCGCAAGCGCGAGAACGAGGCGCTCCAGAAGGCCCTCGACGAGGTCGCCCCGGAGGTCTTCGCGATGGCCCGCGAGGCCATGAAGCGAACGCTCGGGATGCGCCACTTCGACGTGCAGCTGGTGGGCGCTGCGGTCCTTCATCAGGGCAGGATCGCCGAGATGCGGACCGGCGAGGGCAAGACGCTCGTCGCCCCTCTCGCCGCCATCCTGAACTCGCTGACCGGACGCGGTGTCCATGTCGTGACCGTCAACGACTACCTCGCCCGACGCGACCCGCAATGGATGGGTCCGGTCTTCCATTTCCTCGGGGTGAGTGTCGGGATGATCACCCACGACGCCTCGTTCATCTTCGAGCCTGACTTCCCGACCAACGATGAGCGTCTGCTCAATCTCCGACCGGTGAGCCGGCGCGAGGCGTATGCGGCGGACGTGACCTACGGCACCAACAACGAGTTCGGGTTCGACTACCTGCGCGACAACATGGTCGACCAGCT
>CAYNGM010000063.1:0-9637 GCA_964396565.1 uncultured Anaerolineaceae bacterium
TGGGAGACGAGGGAACGCGGTAGGGGCGAGGGACGAGGTGTGGCGAGGGATGAGGTGTGGCGAGCCGGACGAGCGAACAGGTCAGACCGGCAGCCGCACCAGATCGGGGT
Organism: uncultured Anaerolineaceae bacterium; assembly: GCA_964396565.1. Lineage (GTDB taxonomy): Bacteria > Chloroflexota > Limnocylindria > Limnocylindrales > CSP1-4 > SPCO01. The sequence continues at coordinate 111 of CAYNGM010000063.1, forward strand.
CGACCCCGAAGACATCCCTGATCCGCGACGGAGCGAGCACCTCGGCGGACGGCCCATCGCCGATGACACGACCACCCTCCAGCAGGACCAGCCGCGGAAAGAAGTGCGCGGCGAGACCAAGATCGTGGAGGACCGCGATGATCGTGACCCCGTCACGCTCGTTGAGGTCGGCGAGCAGCTCCATCGCCCCGACCTGGTGGCGGAGATCCAGGTGGACCGTCGGCTCATCAAGGACCAGGATCGGAGCGGCCTGGGCGACGGCCGTCGCGATCAGGACCAGCTGGCGTTCGCCGAGCGAGAGCTCCCGGGCATCGCGACCGACCAGATGCCCGACACCCACTCGCTCGATGGCCGCGGCCACGGCCTGTCGGTCAGCCGGTCGGGCGCCGCGGAACGGATCCTCGTGCGGGATGCGGCCAAGACCGACCACCTCCTCGACCCGCATCGAGAACGGCAGAGACGCGCTCCCGGGCACCACGGCCACCCGTCGCGCGACATCGGAACGGTCGAGCAACGACAGGCTACGGCCATCGAGCCAGGCAGTCCCGACGGTCGGTGCCAGCAGTCCGGTCAGGGCGCCGAGCACCGTCGACTTCCCTGCGCCGTTCGGTCCGATGAGCGCGAGTCGCTCGCCGGCTTCGATCCGCAGGTCCACCTCGCGCACGGCGAGTCGATCGCGATAGGCGACCGTCACGCCCCTGTGCTCGAGCGCGGGATCAGCTGGCGTGAGCTCGAGCGCGGCATCAGCTGGCGCGAGATCCGAGGGCGCGGGGTCAGCCGCCGTGAGATCCGAGGGCGCGGGGTCAGCCGGCGCCAGTCCCGAAGGCGTGGCATGCACGACAGCCACGACCGACCCCGGCTCCCCGCGACTGGACGACCCCACCGCGGCCACGCTCATCCGTCGTAGCCCGCGCGCGCGCTGCGCAGGATTACCAGGAAGAACGGCGCACCGATGACTGCCGTCACGACACCGACCGGGATCTCGCCCAGCAGCCGCGATCCGATATCCGCATAGGCAAGCAGGACGGCGCCGCCAAGTGCCGAAAGCGGCAGGACCAGACGGGCGGACGGTCCGACCACCAGCCGCACCACGTGCGGGACCACCAGCCCTACGAACCCGATCAGGCCACTGACCGCCACGGCAGCGGCCGTGACCAGCGAGGCAAGAGCGAGCAGGATAGCGCGCTCACGGCGGACATCGATGCCCAGGTGCGCGGCCGCGCTCTCGCCGAGCAGCAGTGCGTTCAGCGTCCGGGCCCGGAGCAGGATGAGCACGGCACCGCCCACGATGAGCGGCAGACTCCCGAACAGTCGACCCCAACTGGCGCCGCTGAACCCGCCGAGCAGGAAGTCGAAGATCTGGCGAAGTTCGACGCCGGACAGGTACATGGCCATCGATAGCGCAGCGGCCAGCAGCGACCCGACGGCATACCCGGTGAGCAGGAGGCTCGTCATCGGCGAGGTGGCCCCCAGTCGCGACAGTCGATAGACCACCGTGATCGAGATGAGCGCTCCCAGGAACGCGAGCGTCTGGGTCAGCCCGAACTGGAGGATCATCACGTTGACCGGCAGCAGGACCGCGATGGCCGCCCCGAGAGCCGCACCGGATGCCGTCCCAAGCACATATGGATCGGCCAGCGGGTTGCGCAGCAGGCCCTGGAACGTGACGCCAGCGACGGCCAGCCCCGCACCGACCAGCATGCTCATCAGGACCCGCGGGAGACGCAGGTCCATCACGATGGTCTCGGCTGACGCCGGCCACGTCGCCGCGACATCGAGCCCGAACACCCGATGGACGAGGATCGCGATCGTGTCGGCGGGCGCCACCGCGACCGACCCGAGCCCGACACCAAGGACCAGCGCCGCTATGAGCAGCGCGAACCCGCCGACGGCCATGCGGACGGCAGGGCCCCGGGCGCTCGCGAGCCGACCGACCCCCAGGGCCGGGCTCGCGAGCGACTCGCCGGTGGCGGCCATGGCTACGGAGTCGTCACCGGTGCCGGTGACGGGATGACCAGCTCGGGATGGATGACCTTGATGAGCGCTTCCAGGCCATCGACCAGGCGCGGCCCGGGGCGAGTCACGGTCGTGTCGTTGATGGCGATCACACGGCCATCCTTGACCGCCGTCATCCCCTCCCAACCCGGTCGCTTGGCGACATCCGCCACCGGCGTTCCGTCGGCCAGCAGGATGATCTCGGGGTCGGCGTCCACGAGCTTCTCGAGTGAGATGACGTAGCTCGCGTCGGTCGTGATCGGGTCTGCTCCGGCAAGCTTGAGCATCTCGGCATAGATCGATTCGGCAGGCATCGTATAGATCGTGTCGCCGGCACCGATCTCGTAGAAGACCCGCGGCTTGGGCGCGTCTGCGGTAAGCGCACCCAGCTGATCGAACCGTGCGCGCATCGAGGCGGTCAGGTCGCGGGCATCGCCACCGGACCCGATGGCCTCACCCACGAGTTCGATGTCCTTCAGGGCGCCATCGATGGATGAGGCCGCCATCAGCACCACGGGCAGGCCCAGGTCCTTGAGCTTGGTGATCGCCTCGGCGGGATTGACCGCATCACCGATGACGAGATCGGCATCGAGACCGACGATCGCCTCGACATCGACCCCGGTGAACTTGGACACGATGGGCAGGCCGTCGGCCTCGGGCGGATAGGGGTCGATATCCTCCGACTTGGCCACCGTCCGGTCACCGGCACCCAGACGGAACAGGATCTCGGTCGCGGCAGGGGTGAGGGCCACGATCCGCTCGGGCCGTGCCGGGATGGTCACGCTGTTGCCGAGGTCGTCGGTCACGGTGATCGGGAACGATGGAGCAGGCGTCGAGGTCGGCTCAGGCGCCGGGGTCGCGGTGGCCGGCGCGGTCACCACGGGGGTCGGACTTGCGGCTGCCTGCGATGCCGGCGTCGAGGCGGTCGGGCTGCTCGCGCTGCCCGTGCAGGCGGCGCTCGCGAGCATGGTGAGGAGCGCGACAATGAGGAGAACGCCTCGCGAGCGTGGACGGAGATGGCTGGACACGGCTGGGAGCCTCCGGTGAGGGATGGGGACCGGAGGGGGACGTCCAGGGACGTCAAACCCCTCGCTTCGACTTGGCGAAGGGAGGGGTCAGTCGGTGGACTTCACGGACCTGCCTACCTTTCTCTCGAAGGCTTGAGCATGCACCGTGCGGTCGGCGACCGGACTTCCGCCCGAGGGCGGTCACCGTAGCGGGACTGTGTCGGAATCGCACCGACTTCGCGACCACGCGGCGTTGACGAAATGTCGTTGCTGAGCGTAGCACAAGGACCAGGCGGAGCCGGGCACGCAGGCGTAGCCGAGCGCGCACGAGCACTAGCACGAACACGCGCACCGAACGATGCCTCGACCGCGATCACCGCTGAGACGAGCCGCTGATAAGTGGGAGTGAAGCGACGCTGGCTAGTCTCCACCCGTCGCCCGCCGCCGCCGCGCATCTCCGCGGGGAGGTTAGCGGGCCGTGGTGGTATCGCGATGGGGTCGTTGTATCGGTATCGGGATCGGAGTGATGGTCGCGGCGGTCGGCGCGACCGCCACGGCCATCGGCGCACGGGAGGGACCCTGGGACCTCCCGTCGTGCGCGGGTCCGGTCAGCTGGACGAAGGTCCCCGAGGGGACCTGGTGGCGGATGGATCCGCTCCTTGCCGGAGGGCAGCTGACGGGACAGCGTCTGCTGGTCGGGAAGCCGGGATCCGGACCGGCCCGCTGGCTCGACCTGCCGCCCGAGTCGTTCGCGGCTGGGCCGTTCGATGGCCGCGTCCTGGTCGGGACGGACGATGGTCGGCGCTCGACGCTGCGGGTCCTCGATCCGGTCGCCGACTGCGCCCGGACGATCGCGACGTCGGAGGCGGTGATCCGTCGGGCGACGATCACACCGGACAGGCGCGCCGTCCTGGAGATGCGCGTGACGCGAGCAGGCAGGGTGGACCGGGGCGTCTTTCGGCGGTCACTGACCCTGGCCCATCGGGTGCATCAGGTCCTGCCGCCGATCACGCCGGACGCGAGGTTCGGACCGACCTGGTCGACCGAGTTCACGTGGAGCCTGGACGGGCGTCGGGTCGCGGTCCAGTCATGCGGAGCGGAGGCATGCCGGACCAGGGTGATGGACCCAGAGGGTCGCGACCCATGGTCGGTCGCAGATCCCAGCCACGGCGACCTCATCGGGGTGGCCGGCGACCAGCTGCTCCTGTACGCCGCCTGTGGCGGATCGCCCTGCCCGATCCTCGCCGTCGATCGCGGTGGACGGACGACGACACTCGTCGCCGAGGCGGGCCCCGCATCGATCGGGACAGACGCGGGCGGACGCGCGGTCGTGTTCTTCGAGGAGGGCCAGCGTCCGGATCGACTGGGCGCCGTGACCGTGGACGGGCCCTCCCGCGTGGCCACCGATCTCCATCACTACCTCGATGGCCGGCGGCTCGTCCCGCCGTCCACCCGGGCCGGTGGCGCCGTCGAACGTCGGTCAGACCAGATCGTCCTTGGCCCGGATGGACGCGTCGTGACCACCGCCGCGACCGATCTCTTTCTTCTGCCGGTCTCCGAGGTGCAGCCATGACCAGGCATCGAACCGCGAACTCAGGTCGACGCGCCCTGATCAGGGCGTCGCTCATCATCGCCCTCCTGATCGCCTCAGCGGCGGTCCCCGTCTCGGCTGACGCCCATGATCCGGATCCGCTGGTGAGCAACTCGCTGTTCGGCCAGGACCAGACGGTGTCGTTCCGCTGGCGCCCTGGCGCCGAGCCACCGACTGCGGTAAAGAACGCCATCCTCGCCGCGGCTGGTGACGTTGTGGAGAGCCGCGGATCGCGCGCTGCCCGGTTCTCATACTCGGCGAGCGGCGACAGTCCGATCGGCTATGGCGCGGGGGCGACATGCGGCGTGAACGGGATCGCCTGCTTCACGCGATCTGCACCGGACGGGTTCACCATGTGGCTGCGCGAGCAGGGCCACGTCTTTGACTGGGGAACGCTGCGCTGGTGCCAGATGACGTCGGGTGCGCCCAACGGCTGCTACGACGTCGAGACCATAGCCCTCGACGAGTTCGGCCATGTCGAGGGCCTCGCCCATCACCTCAACTACAGCGACGATCGCGACTACCTTGACGCCGTCGTCCAGACCTACTCGAGGACCAAGCCCAAGACCGGCTGGAACGAACATAAGTTCGGACGATGCGACGTTGCGACCCTCCAGCGCGAATACGACGTGTCGTCTTCATCGAGCGCGATCTCCGCCTGTCTTGATCTCTCGACCGTGGTCACCCTGGCGGCATCGACGACGGCGCCATCCCCGGGCGCCAGTGTGCGGTTCAGCGCGACACTCAAGATCGCCAGCCACAGTGACTACGACCGGCTGTCGGGCAACAACCTGTCGGGCCGGACCGTCAAGTTGCAGCGTCGGACGCCGGGGAACTCGACCTGGACTTCGGTGCTCACGCTCTCGAGCGGGAGCGGAGCCGGAACCTACACTGGGAGTCTTGCCGTGAGTGGATCCACTGAATTCCGAGCGCTGTTCTCTGCACCCTCGGACGAGGGCCTCGATGGCGATGGCAGTCCCGTGGTGACGGTGACACCCATCGCACCCTGTTCGGGGAAGTCGGCGTTCGATCGGGCAGACGCGATCCCGTGCCTGGACCCGGTGGTCCGATGAGGCGCCTGGCGTCCTTCGCCGTGATAGGCGCGCTACTCGCGGCGCTCCTGGCGGTACTACTCGCGGCATGCACGGCGGCGTCCACGCCGTCGTCAAAGCCAGCGCCGACCACCAGCCCGCAGTCGAGCGGTTCGTCCGCGCCGACGTCGTCGCCCCGATCGCCGACTGCGACTGCGTCCTCCGCACCGGTCGTCTCTGAGGCTCCGGTGGCGTCACGACCGCCCGACGCGGTGCTCGCCGCGGAAGGAGGCGATCCGGTCAAGGGAGTGCTCGGTACATACACCTGGGCCGAAGGTGGCAGCGACAGTCCGTGGCTGACCGGGAACCCGATCCACGTGGGCGCCCGTGAACCGCTCGTTGTGACGCTCCAGCCCGACACTCCCGTCGCATCCTGGACGGCGCGCTACGTACCCGCGACGGCCGATGGTCCGGATGGTGCGATCGAGCTCGCCAGCGGGACTGGCACCAAACCGCCGGCGTTCACGGCACCACCACATGGGTCGTGGACCGTGGAACTTCAGCTCACCTTCGCCGATAGAGCAGGCGCCGCCTCATATGCCTGGGCGGTGACCGTCGACTGATATGCGCTCGGTGGGGCATGGCGGTGGCACCGTGCGGCCGTCATACCCGCCGCGACATCGCGGTTGGCGCGTGGTCGGCACGCGAACGTACGACGACGGCGCCCAAGGCGCCGTCGTCGAAGTAGTTTCGCCAGACGTAGTCACGTCACCGGTCTACCACCGACCACTCGGATCAGGCAGTCGGGACAGGCTCAGGGGCCGAGAAGATGGAGACCTGGGCATCCTCCGGCAGCATCACCCCCATGACCTTCTGGAGGGTGAGGAGGTGGACACAGGATCCCCAACTACCGAAGTAGTGGCAGGTGCAACGCCACTGACCGGCATCAAGGGCGACATGGTGCGTGTCGTTGTCGCCACGAAAGGTGAGGGACAGGCGGTCGATCGTGATCCGATCGAGCTCTCGTGCGTAGCGGTTCGCCTTCTCGACCTTGCCGATCAGTGAGCTGTGCATCGCGTCGATACCTCCGTGCCCGCTTGGGCGCTCACGGGGCCGCCGTCCGGTCGATGCACCTCGACCGATCATGGCGGTCGCGTCACTGAAGCCTACACCCGGGAACCTCCCCGGGTCACCCCCGAAATCGTCACCGTCCTGCGGCTCGTTGGTCCCCTCACTCGATTCGAACGAACTTTGGATGGAGCCTTGCCACCAGCGCGATGAGGACCGCGTTCCGCTTCCGGTGGACCCTGGTCTCGCCGGTGCCGCATCAACTTTCCACCTCGACCCCCCAGGAACTGCTTCTCGACGAGGTCGGCCAGTACCCAGTTGCAAGACGGCGCGAGTCCGTCACTACGAGGTTGTCGGGGATGTATGCAATCCCCCCATCCGGCCTCAGCTCGCCAAGCGCGATGACCAAGCTTCGATCGTGGTCGAAGGCCAAGCGACAAGACCAAGGTGTCGGCGACCGCTGGCGGTCTGTCAACTGGAATGCGAGCGACTTGCCAACTAGGAGTGCGCCGGAGAGCCCCCACCGGCTCGTTGCGTCGTGTTGTCGTACCTCGGTCGCCGGATCACCTGGCTGCCACGGCCCCACCCACAGGTCCTCGGTGCCTGGGTCTAGGCGCCAATGAAACCGAGCAACGCCGCTCGCGCCGAAGTCGACCACGACCGCCATTGACACGGCGTCTACATCATCACCCGCAGCATCCGCCTCGAACGAGAGTCGATGGTACTCGATGGCCCTCAGGCGCAGTCCAGGCACGAGGGACCCGAAACCAACCAGGTGGTTCATGGCCGGAACACGCCGAAGTACTGGAATGTCCCCTCGCGGTCGAACGCAGCCCCCCGGCCATCGGGGGCGATGTAGTACCGCCCGCCTTTGAAGTTCCCACCGGAAATCTCACGACTCAGGGTTCCCGGATCGGTCAGTATGTCGTCGAGCTGGTCTTGGCCTTGCCGGCTGATGTCGGAAGGAGTGCCCTTCGGAACGGGGAATGCTCCCTGCCCGCCGTGCTTGGCCAACTCCTGTCCGGATCTGGTGAGATCGCTGCCTACTTGCCGCGCTCCCGATTCCGAGAGTCTGGAAAGATCCCACGCCTCGTTCGCAAGTCGCAGGCCATCCCCGACGTCGTCGACCACCCGCCCGCCCCGGACGAGCATGCCCAAGCCGGTGGCGCACGGGATGAACAGCGAGGCGACATCTGCACCCAGCGCCAGGGCGTTCGTCCCGAAGTCCTTCTCGGGACCGCCAACGAGCGTCGCAGCGCTGAATGCCACGAAGCCGACGTCGAAGGCGGCATCGACCCCGCAGTGACCCGATGGGTCGGTCGCGTTGAGCGGGTCGTTGGCGAGGTAGGTGTAGCGGTTGTGGGTCTGGCTCGAGGTCGGCTCGCCGGACCAGGTGTCGCGGGTCAGGAAGCGCCCGAGCTCGGGGTCGTAGCGGCGCGAGCGCAGATCGACGAGGCCACTCGCATCGGTCGGTTCGCCGGTGAAGCCGTGGACGGTATCGGGGCTGCCGGTGGAAGCGGTGACCACCCCGAACTCGTCGGTCCGGACGGTGGCCACGACCGCCCCCTCGTCGTCGGTGACCGTGCGGACCGAACCGAGGCGATCGGCGAGCGGGACCTCGAGGTCCGACCCGCTGACCGTCCAGGCAAGGCCACCCGGTCCCCAGACCGAGCGCGTCGTCCCGTCGTCGAGGACGACCGGCAGACTGCCAGAGATGTCGTACAGGTAGGTCGTCGCCGGATCGCTCTCGACCTGCTCGCCGACGCGAGTCCCGTCGCCGTCGTACGTGCTGAGCGTGGTCACGGATCCGACCGTCGCCTCGATCAGGCGATGGGCGGCGTCATAGTCGAATGAGTCCGAGCCGCGGGCCGTCAGGTTCCCGGCGGCGTCGACCGTGACCGAGCCGGCGTCCACGGTCAGCAGCCGATCGGCGCCATCGTGGGTGTAGGTCGTCGTCGTGGTGTCGATCGTCCGCGTCAGCCGGTTGCCCACGGGGTCGTAGGCGCGGACTTGGCCCACCGGGAGGGCCCCGGCGAGGATGACACCGAGCAAGAGGAAAATCGATGCCGTGCGCCGATGCTGGCGGCGCCGAGGTCTCCGATTCGATCCTATCGATGGCTTTGCCGGAAACCGAGACGTCACAGTCTGTCACGCTCAAGCGAAGGCCTGTCTGGACCTGCTGGGACTGTCGCCCATGAAACGCCGTCGCGAGGAAATCCCGTTCATCCAGTCACGGTGGCGTGGAGGTCTCGAGGACCGCCAGGAACCGCTCAAGAACCACATGCAAGTCTTCAGCCGACGTGATGTCGAAATGCTCGAATCTCGGCGCTGCTGACGACCCGTATGCGAACTCAGCCTCGCCGGATTGCCAAAGGATCAGCTCAACATCACCTGAGCTGCGGGACACGAGCAGCTGCGCGGATGGCTTGGGTCGGCTCGAATCAGACTTCGCGTAGACGACAGTCCCGAAATCGGCAAGCAGCGTCCGGGTAGAGGCAACCCAATCGTCAAGCAACGCCAGTGGGTTCATCGAGTGCACACGAGCTCGATGCACGTGGCGCGAGGCATCGTGGCAGGCGGCGGGCCATAGAGATCAGTTTCGATGTGCGGTCCTGGGATCACGCCCCACTCGGGCTTGCTACCTTGTCGAACCGATCCACGTGGGACATCGAACGCCGCGAACACCCCCTTGCCTGCTGGGTACAGATCCGGATCGGCAGGGATCGTCACGTACGTTCGACCGGCTCCACCCTCCACCACGCGACCGGTTCGTGTCATCTTGTCGAACTCCAACCGACTCATCCAGCGGCCGACCCGCATGAGGTCGTCACCTCC
>CAYNGM010000064.1:0-9621 GCA_964396565.1 uncultured Anaerolineaceae bacterium
TCATGGCGACGGCGCCGGCGGCCATCGACAGGTCGATCCCGAACGGCACGAGCAGCCCCATCGCGACCGGGATCGCGACGACGTTGTAACCCGTCGCCCAAGCCAGGTTCTGGACCATCTTGCGATAGGTTGCCCGCGACAGCTCGATCGCAGCTGCGACATCGCCCGGGTCGCTCCGGACCAGTACGATCCCGGCAGACTCCACCGCCACGTCCGTCCCCGCCCCGATGGCGATCCCGACATCTGCAGTGGCCAACGCCGGCGCATCGTTGACGCCGTCGCCGACCATCGCCACCCGCCGACCGCCCGAGCGGAAGCGCTCGACGGCAGCGGCCTTGTCGGCGGGCAGCACCTGCGCCTCGACCTCGTCTATGCCCAGCCGTCGGGCGACCGAGTCCGCCACGGCCTGCGCGTCGCCGGTGATCATCGCCACCCGAACGCCCATCGCGTGAAGCCGCGCCACGGCGGACGACGACTCTGGGCGGATCTCGTCCTCGAGGGCCATCGCGCCAAGCACCGCGTCATCTGCCACGACGTGGAGGACAGTCCACCCCTCAGCCTCCCAGGCAGCCGCAGAGGCCCTGATGGAGTCGTCGGGTTCGAGACCGGACTGGGCAAGCAGCCGCGGACCACCGACTGTGATGACCCGACCATCCACGCGAGCCCGTGCCCCGAGACCGGGTGTCGCCTCGAAGTCGGACGCCACCGGCAGGGTGACTCCGCGCTCCCGGGCAGCCCGCACGATGGCCGCTGCGAGTGGGTGCTCGGAGTCCGCCTCGACCGCGGCCGCAAGGCGGAGCAGTTCGTCGGCGGTGACCCCGGACGATGGGGCGGCGGCGGCCACGGTCGGCTCGCCCAGGGTCAGCGTGCCGGTCTTGTCGAAGATGACGACGTCGATGTCGCGCGTACGCTCGAGGGCGATCCGATCCTTGACCAGCAACCCGTTCTGTGCCCCGAGCGTAGTCGAGATGGCGATGACGAGCGGGATGGCCAGACCCAGCGCATGCGGGCAGGCGATCACCAGCACGGTCGCTGTTCGCACCAGGGCATCCTCCGGATGACCCAGTACGGTCCAGGCGACGAGGGTGAGCAGCCCGGCCCCCACGGCGACGTAGAACAGGAACGCGGCCGCACGATCGGCGAGCGCCTGTGCGCGCGACGCGGATGCCTGCGCCGCAGCGACCATGCGCATGATCCCCGACAGCGCGGTCGCATCCCCCACCGCATCCACGCGCAGGCGTAGCGAGCCCCCGGCGGCGACGGTGCCCGCGATGACCCGGTCGCCGACCGACCGGAAGGCCGGTCGAGACTCCCCGGTGATCATCGATTCGTCGACGTCGGCCGAGCCGTCCACGATCTCGCCATCGACCGGGACGCGCGCCCCTGGACGCACCAGGACCACGTCACCGAGCGCAAGAACTGACAGCGCGACGGTCTCCGTCCCGGTCGCGGTCACCCGCTCCGCCGTGTCCGGGAGCAGCGCCGCCAGCGCATCCAGGGCCCCCTGTGCACCGGCGATGGAGCGCATCTCGAGCCAATGACCCAGGAGCATGATCGTGATCAGGGTGGCCAGCTCCCACCAGATCTCGACCTCGAACAGCCCAAGGGTGCCAGCCCACGAGGTGACGAAGGCGACGACGATCGCCAGCGATATCAGGGTCATCATCCCCGGCTGGCGAGCTCGCAGCTCGCCGACGGCACCCTTCAGGAAGACGAGTCCACCGTACAGGAAGACCGCTGTCCCGAGGATCGCCGGGATCCAGGTCGCGCCCGGGATCGCAGGCGCACCGTAACCCAGCCACATCTGGGGATCCTCGCTCCAGACGATGACCGGGATGGTCAGCAGGAGGCTCAGCCAGAACCTGTCGCGGAACATCGCGACGGAGTGGCCGGCGTGCTTGTCGTGGCCCTGGGCATGCCCCGTCATGTCGTGTGTCGGCTGCGGGTGGTGGGAATGGTGATCCATGGTCGGCGTGTCCCTGTTGCTAATACTCCCCTATAGTATCCACACAGGGTCAAGCCCCAGGCCGAAGACCACCCGCCGGCCCCGGTGTGACATAGGATTTCGGCCCATGACGACAGACGAGGCGCAAGGGGAGCCGACAGGCTGGACGCGCCTGCGCGACCGCGCCCAGCTCGGACAGATCGCGCGACGCTACCTGCCCATCACCGGCTGGCTGCCCGGCTACGATCGGGCGGCTCTGCGTCCGGACGTCCTGTCGGCGATCACGTCGTGGGGCGTGATGGTCCCGGTCGCCCTCGCCTACGCCGGCCTTGCCGGGGTGCCACCGGAGGTCGGGCTCGTGACGGCCTTCACGGCGATGGCCGCTTACGCGATCTTCGGGACCAGCCGGTTCCTGAAGGTGACGGTCAGCTCGACCATGGCCATCATGTCGGCCTCGGTGGTGGGCGATCTGGCCGGCGGGGATCCCAACGCGTACATAGCCCTGACCGCTGGCCTGGCGATCACGGCCGGCGTCCTGCTGGTCGCGGGTTCCTTCCTGCGTCTCGGCTTCATCTCCGACTTCCTGGCGAAGTCGGTCGTGACCGGGTTCATCTTCGGCCTGGCCGTGACGATCGTCATCGGCCAGCTGCCCAAGGTGCTGGGCCTCCCGAGCCTGAGCGGCCCACTCCCGCAGCAACTCGTCCAGCTGGTGAGCGAGATGCCCGATGCACACCCGCTCACCGTGGTCGTCGGGTTGGGTTCATTACTCCTGATCCTCATCCTGCGGCGCATCTCGAGGCGGATACCGGGTCCACTGATCGCCCTCGTGCTGGGCATCGTGCTCACGACCGCGCTCGATCTCGATGCCGCCGGGCTCAGCGTCGTCGGCGATGTCGCGACCGGACTGCCGACGCTGGGCATCCCGGATGTCGGCATCGGGTCGATCCCGTACCTGGTCCTTGGCGCGGCCGGGCTGGTCTTTCTGGCCGTCGGTGAATCGGTCGGTGCCGCGCGTGCTTACGCAGCGCGTCATGGCCACGCCATCGATGCGGACCAGGAGATGCTGGCGTTGGGCGCCGCCAACCTCGCGAGCGGCCTGTTCGGAGGCTTCGCCACAGATGCCAGCCTGTCCCAGACCGCGACCGCGGAGTCGGCGGGAACGCGGACACAGCTCGCCTCGCTGATAACCGCTGGGCTCGTTCTCGCGACCGCGGTCTTCCTCGCACCACTCTTCGGGAACCTGCCCAACGCAGTCCTCGGTGCCATCGTCATCGCGGCAGTGATCGGCCTGATGGACGTCGTCGAACTGCGCCGCTTCCTCGCCTGGCGGCGGACCGACTTCGTGATCGCGATGGTCGCGATGGTCGGCGTACTGCTTACCACGGTCCTGACCGGCATGCTGCTGGCGGTCCTGCTCTCGCTCGTCTTCATGCTCTACCAGGCGAGCCGGCCACGGATCGTCGCCGTCGGGCGCATGCCGGGCTATCGATCGACCTTCGGCGACCTGTCCCGCCATCCGGACGCCGGACCGGTCGAGGGGCTGTTGATCATCCGGCTCGATGCCCCGCTCTACTACTTCAACGCGAACGTGGCCAAGACCCAGATCCTCGGCCTGGTCACTGCCCAGGATCCAGCGCCACGCGGCGTCCTGCTGGATCTCGGCGCGAGCGCCGATCTCGATGTGACCACGACCGACATGCTGTACGAGCTGATGGCAGCCCTGCGGGCACGCTCGATCGAGCTCGACCTGGCGCAGGTGAAGGGCACCGTGCGCGATCGACTTCGAAGGACCGGGCTGATGGCCAGGATCGGCGAGGATCGGGTGTATCTATCGGTCGGCTCTGCCGTGACCGACTTCGAGCGCCGCTCGTCATCCGATTCGGGTGTCGCCGGCTGACCGGGTGGTGCGATGATGCGCGCTGGAGTCAGGGTTCGGCACCGCCTGGCCCGTCGACTCCGAGGGAGGTGAGTGTGCGATGTTGACGGCGATCTTCGGCGCCTTGCTGCCACGCTTTGCGATCCTCGTCGGATGGGTCAACGATCAGGCGGCCTGGAACGCGATCTTCAACGGGAACTCGATCCTGCTGCTGGGCGGGTTCATCTTCTTTCCCTGGACGACGCTGATCTATGCGTTCGTGTCCCCCAACGGTCTGTCCATCCTGAACATCATCTTCCTGGTATTCGCGTTCCTCGGCGATCTCGGCACCTGGGGCGTCGGGGCTCTGGCGGCGCGCAAGGAGCCGACGTCGTACTACCGGGGGACGTGACCCGAGGTCGACCCCGAGTCCCGTTCGGGAGATCGGTGGATCGGGCGGTCTCAGTGCAGGACGATGACCTTCAGGACGACGATCGCCAGTCCGAGCAGGAGGTCTACCGTCGCTACCGAGATGGCCAGCAGCCAGCTCGTGTGGGCGGCACGCCCGACCACCAGGCCCCACAGGAACAATTGGCCCATGCTCACGATCAGGGCCACCGCGACCGCCTGATCAGTGGTCGCGCCAAAGCTCGGAAGGAGGCCGAGGAGCACGGCGGGTATCACCGCCGCGCTGAGCATCGGTGCCTCCTCGGCGGCGACATGGCCCACCGCCTGACGTGGGATCGGACCGCGGACGCGCCTGTTCACCAAGCGTGACCAGACATGCGTCAACCAGAACACGATGACCGCACCGACGAGGGCGATGCCCAGGCCGATCGTCGAAACATCGTGGCGCCATTGCACGGCGATCAGGGTGGTGACGAGAAGCGCTCCGTAGATCGCCGGCGTGTGGTCGCGTTCGACTCTCTGGCCAGACCGGTCGACAGGCGGGATGCCAAGGTTCTGCATCTGCTCCCCTGATCGTGATGTCAGCCACCGATGATGCCAGACGATGGATCCGCCACGGTCGGCGTGAGCGTCGACATGGCGTTCCGCGCTGATGGCGCGCGACAGGCAAAGGTTTCGCAACGTAACGGACTCTTCACCGGTCCGCTGACCGAGCGTACATCCGGGCGCGCCAGTATCGAGCCGATGGCCCGGGCCACTCACGCGCCGGCAGGCCTGTCGGCGACCCGGGCGGAAGGAACCGCTCGTGACCGACTTCATGACCCCATCAGATACCTCCGGCAATGGTCCGGCGCAGCCGATCGAGCCTCGCCTCGCACCGCCGCTGGTCCCGCCGACCAGCGGCGGACCGTCGGCGATTACGCCGGATGCGACGTCTGTCGTGACCACTCCGGCATCCACATCGGTGGCGAAGCCTGCCGTGACCGCACCTGCAGTGACGACTTCACCCGGGACACGTGGCGGCGTTGGGCCGCGGTTCGTGGTCGGCGCCGTGATCGTCGCCACCGTCCTCGCCTCAGGCGGGACGTATGTCGCCGTTCGCACCGCCGATGGCAACCGCGCCGGGGCGAGCAGCGCGCCCATCCTTGCCGCAGCGAACCCGACGACCCTTCCCGCGAACCCGGCGAGTCCCGCCCCCACAGCCGGGGCCCCCGCCGCGGGTGGTGGCACTGGCAACACCGGCACGACCGGCGGAACCACGACTCCTATCGTCGACATCGTCAAGGCCGTCAGTCCGGCGGTCGTGACGATCGTGGCCGAGGGTGTCACCGAGACCGATCCGACCACCGGGATGACCGGACAGGGCACGGCCACAGGCTCCGGCGTCATCTTCGATCAGGGCGGCCTCATCCTCACCAACCACCACGTCGTCGCCGGCGACCCACAGTCCCTGTCGGTCCATCTCAAGGACGGTCGGTCGCTTCCGGCGACGATCTACGGCATCGACACCCTGACCGACCTCGCCATCGTCAAGGTCAAGGAGACCGGCCTGCCGACGGCATCGATCGGTGACTCAGCAACAATCCAGGTCGGTCAGACGGCGATCGCCATCGGCAGCCCCCTCGGTACATTCACCGACTCGGTGACGAGCGGGATCATCTCGGCGGTCGGACGGACGATCCCGGTCGAGGGCGGCATGCTGAGCAACCTGATCCAGACCGATACCGCGATCAACCCCGGCAACAGTGGGGGCCCGCTCCTTGGCCCGGATGGCGCGGTCATCGGCATCAACACCGCGATCGCCGGCGATAGCCAGGGGATTGGGTTCGCCATCCCGATCGACATCGCGCGCCCGCTCCTTGTCCAGGCATCTGCCGGCAAGCCGCTGGCCCGACCATGGCTCGGTGTCCGGTTCGTGACCATCGACCCCGAGACCAAGGCCGAGTACGGTCTGGCTGCCGACGCCGGCGCCTGGATCCCCGACCACGGGCCGACCTCGACGACGGACGGCGCACAGGGCGGAGCAGGCTCGCTGCCGGGCAGCGGGACGGTCGATCCCTCCGCAGCCGGATCGTCGGTCGTGGCCGGTGGCCCGGCTGAGAGCGCCGGTCTGAAGCCCGGTGACGTGATCACCGCGGTGGATGGTACGACGCTCGACGCGAGTCATCCGCTCGACCTCGTGGCCAGCCAGCTGGCGCCCGGTCAGTCCATCAGCCTGACGGTCCTGCGCGCCGGCCAGACCGTGACACTGCATCTGACCCTGGGGACGCGACCGGCCTCTTCGTAGCGATCACGGACGGCGCGGCAGCACCGCGCCCATGACCCGCAGCAGGCGACGCCGGACGATCCTCGTCCGGCGTCGCCGTATCCACCGCGCCACGACCCCGCGCCGCCATGTCCGGCCGGCGTGATTTCATTCGATTCGGTCGACGCCGTGGAGCACCCGCGTCGGTAGCATCGTGATGCTGACCACGGTGTGCCCAGGGGGCTCGTCCACCGCCTCCCGGCGGATGCGAAAGGATCGTGTGATGGGGTTCAACCTGCGCAACCGCAGCTTCACCACGTTGCTTGACTTCAGCCCACGGGAGATCCGCTTCCTGCTGGATCTGTCACGCGACCTGAAGCGGGCCAAGTACGGCGGCTACGAGCAGCAGCGGATGCGCGGCAAGAACATCGCCGTCATCTTCGAGAAGACCTCGACCCGGACCCGCGTCGCCTTCGAGGTCGCGGCCTACGACCAGGGGGCGCACGTCACCTACCTCGGTCCGAGCGGCACCCAGATCGGCCACAAGGAGTCGATGAAGGACACGGCCAGGGTCCTTGGCCGGATCTACGACGGCATCGAATACCGCGGATACGGCCAGGAGATCGTGGACGAACTCGCCAAGTTCGCCGGTGTGCCCGTCTGGAACGGCCTGACCGACGAGTTCCACCCGACGCAGATCCTCGCTGACGTGCTGACCATGAGCGAGTTCAGCGACAAGCCGCTCTCGCACATCGGCTTCTGCTACCTCGGCGACGCCCGCAACAACATGGGCGACTCACTGCTGATCGGTGGCGCGAAGCTCGGGATGGATGTCCGCCTGTGCGCGCCACGGGCGCTCTGGCCGCATGACGACCTGGTCGCCGACTGCCGCGCGGTAGCCGAGCACACGGGCGCCCGGATCTCGCTGACGGAAGACCCGTCCGAGGGCGTCAAGGGTGTGGACTTCCTGTACACCGACGTGTGGGTCTCGATGGGTGAAGACCCATCGGTCTGGGAGGAGCGGGTCAAGCTCCTTCGCCCATACCAGGTGAATTCGGAGCTGGTGTCGCTGACGGGGAACCCGGCCGTCAAGTTCATGCATTGCCTACCGGCATTCCACGACCGCGAGACCAAGGTCGGCGAGGAGATGTTCGAGCGCTTCGGACTCGACGGCATGGAGGTGACCAACGACGTCTTCGAATCCGAACGCTCGATCGTGTGGGACCAGGCCGAGAACCGGATGCACACGATCAAGGCCGTGATGGTCGCCACGATCGGCGACTGAGGAGCGGAGCCATGCGCATCGTCATCGCTCTCGGTGGCAACGCCCTGCTCAAGCGCGGTGAGCCGATGACCGCCGCCCATCAGCGGGCGAACGTCCGGGTGGCAGCCAGGGCGCTGGCGCGGGTCGCTGCGGAGCACGAACTCGTCATCTCCCATGGCAACGGTCCGCAGGTCGGTCTGCTCGCGCTCCAGGGCGAGGCCTACAAGGACGTCGAGGCTTACCCGCTGGACGTCCTGGGCGCCGAAACCCAGGGGATGATCGGGTACCTCGTCGAGCAGGAGGTCGGTAATCTGCTGCCGTTCGAGCAGCATCTCGCCACGCTTCTGACGATGGTCGAGGTGGATCCGGCGGATCCAGCCTTCGCCGATCCGACCAAGTTCGTGGGTCCGGTCTACGACGAGGTCACGGCCAAGGCGCTCGCGGCCGACAAGGACTGGGTGGTCAAGCCGGACGGCCAGTACTGGCGACGCGTCGTCCCCTCACCGCGACCCAGACGGATCTTCGAGATCCAACCGATGCGCTGGCTCCTCGATCACGGGGCCGTCGTCATCTGCGCAGGCGGTGGCGGCATCCCGACGATGTATCTCCCCGGAGAGGAGCGCCGGCTCACCGGCGTCGAAGCCGTGATCGACAAGGATCTTGCGAGCAGCCTGCTCGCTCGGGAACTCGGAGCCGACGTGTTCATCATGGCGACCGACGTCGACGGGGTCTACCGTGACTGGGGTGGGCCCGGGCAGCAGCGGATCGACCGGATCGTCCCCGCGGCGTTGGAGGCGATGGAGTTCGCGGCGGGCTCGATGGGCCCGAAGGTGACGGCAGCCGTGGAGTTTGCCGCCGAGACGGGGAGGCGCGCCGCCATCGGTTCCCTCGATGACATCGACGCGCTTGTCGGGGGGAGCGGCGGCACACAGGTGATCGGAGGGATCGAGGGATGACGACGTTCGGCGTGCACTCGGAGGTGGGCAAGCTCCGTACGGTGATCGTCCACCGACCGGAGCTCAGCCTGAAGCGCCTGACACCGGACAATCACGATGAGCTGCTGTTCGACGACGTCCTGTGGGTGGAGCGTGCGCAGTGGGAGCACGACCAGTTCGTGGCCCGGATGCGCGAGCGTGGCGTCGAGGTCCTCTACGTGCAGGATCTCCTCGGTGAGGCCCTGGCTGCGAGTGAGGACGCCCGACAGCGGGTCATCTCCCTTGTGGCGTCGGAGGCCGTCGTGGGACCGAGCCTCAGTGAGGAAGTCCGTGCCGCGCTGTATGCGCTCCCGCCCGATGCGCTCGCCCGCCACCTCATCGGCGGCCTGACCGTTGCCGAGTCCGGCCTGGATGTCGAGAGACTCGCCAGGACGTCGCTCATCGGGGCGGCGATCGACGATCCAGGCCTGTTCGTCCTGCCACCGCTTCCGAACAGCCTGTTCACCCGGGATTCGTCGTGCTGGATCTACGGCGGCGTCTCGATCAATCCGATGTACTGGCCCGCCCGCCGGCGGGAGGCATACAACATGGCCACCATCTACCGTGCCCACCCACGGTTCAAGGACGGCGGGTTCGAGTACTGGTATCCGGAACTCGATGCCGACGAGCGCTTCCGCATCGAGGACTTCGGCCAAGCCTCGCTCGAGGGAGGCGATGTCGAGATCATCGGCAGGGGCACGGTCGCCATCGGCATGTCTGAGCGAACCTCCGGTCGGATGATCGAGCGCATCGCGAAAGCCCTCTTCGCGAGGGGAGCAGCCGAGCGGGTCATCGCGGCGGTCATGACCAAGGATCGGGCGCATATGCACCTTGATACGGTCTTCACGCTGCTCGATCGCGACAAGGCGACCGCCTTCCCCAAGGTCGTGGAGGGCATCCGGGCCATCAGCCTGCGGCCGGGGGAGAAGC
>CAYNGM010000065.1:0-9591 GCA_964396565.1 uncultured Anaerolineaceae bacterium
CGGTCCGCTTCGCCGTGGCGCTGTTCGATGTTGATGAATCGACCATCGCCCCAGGCTCGGCCGCCGCCATCGAGGCCCTCGGCACGGCGGCATCCCCGGCACCAGGCGCGGGCGCTTCCCCGACGGCCCCCACGACCCAGCGTCCGACCAGCCGCGATGAGCTGTGGATCCCGCTGGTCCTGCTGGCCCTCCTCATCCTGACCGCGGAATGGGCCGTCTACCACCGCGACGGCCTTTCACGTGTCCGTCGCTCCCTGGCGTCTCGGCTCGGTCGCGGCAGCGGGGCGACGGCCTGATGGGTCTCGCCTTCGACACGCCGCTGGCGCTGCTCCTGCTCATCCCGGCCATGGTCATCACGGTCGGGCTGTACCGCGCGGCAAGGCGACGTGTCGGCGTGGGTCGGCGGCGGACAGCACTGCTGGTCAGGACCGTGCTGCTCACCGCGCTGGTCTTCGCCCTGGCCGGCTTCCGGCTCGTCCTGCCGGTCGACCGGCTGGCCACCGTCTTCGTCGTGGACCTGTCCGACTCGGTCGGGAACGCCGGGCGCGAAGACGCCCTGGCATTCATCCGCGAGTCACTCGCGGTCAAGAGGGACGGGGATCTCGCCGGGATCGTCGCATTCGGCAGGGACGCCCTCGTCGAGCGACTGCCGAGCGAGGTCGCCGAGATCGACCGACTGGCGTCGGCGCCGGTCCGCTCCGCGTCCGATATCGGGTCTGCGCTGCGGCTGGCGGGTGCGCTCTTCCCCGACGATGCCCAGAAGCGGATCGTGCTGCTGACCGACGGCAACGACACCGCCGGGACCGGACAGACCGAGGCCGCCCTCGCGGCGACCAACGGCATCCGCATCGAGACCCGTTCGATCGGCCTCGGTGGCGCAGATGAGGTCCTGATCGAGCGCCTCACGACGCCATCGACGGCGAACCTCGGTGAATCGATCGAGGTCGTCGCCGAGATCAGATCATCGGTCGCCCAACCGGCCACGGTGCGTCTGTTCGCCGACGGTCAGTCGGTCGCGTCGCAGTCGATCCCGCTGGACGCCGGAGTCACCCGGGTCGTCTTCGAGGTCACGCCCAGGGAAGCCGGCTTCCACACCTTCCGGGCGGTCGTCGAGGCCGCCCGCGACACCTTCAGCCAGAACGACTCGGCCGATTCCGACACCATCGTCAAGGGCGAGCCACGGACGCTCGTGCTGGCCGGCAACCAGGCCGTGGCCGCGGAGCTCGTGGCGGGTCTTCGGGCCCAGCGCCAGCAGGTGGACACGCTCGTCCCGGAGGCGCTCCCCAACGACCTCGGATCGCTCGCCACTTACGACAGCATCGTGTTGGTGGACGTGCCGCGCATCCGCCTTTCCGATCGACAGCTTGGGGCGCTTCAGGTCTACGTGCGCGACCTGGGCCGCGGCCTGGTGATGATAGGTGGCCCCGATTCGTTCGGGGCCGGCGGCTATCAGAAGACACCCCTGGAGGAGACCCTGCCGGTCGACATGGGTGTCCGCGATCGGACCAAGCAGCCGGACGTCGCCCTCGTCGTGGTGATCGATCAGTCGGGCTCCATGGACGCCTGTCACTGCAACTCATTCAACCAGGGCGGCGGCACCCAGATGGGCGGAGTGCGCAAGGTGGATATCGGCAAGGAGGCGATCCTGCGCGCGGCGGCCGCGATGACCGATCGCGATGAATTGGGTGTGGTCTCGTTCAACGAGCAGGCCCACTGGGTCGTGCGCACCCAGCCGCTCGGCGGTGTGAACGACCTCCAGGGAGCGATCGCCGGGATCGAGCCGATCGGCCAGACCAACATCTTCGCCGGCCTTGAGCAGGCGGTGGACTCGCTAGAGGAGGCGAGCGCGACGCGACGCCACATCATCCTGCTGACCGACGGCTGGTCGTCGTCCGGCCAGTACGACGCCATCCTGGAGCGGATGAAGGCGGCCGGCATCACCCTCTCGACCGTCGGGGCGGGCGGCGGCTCCAACCCGTTCCTCGAGCGGCTGGCGACCAAGGGCGGCGGACGCTTCTATGACGCGGCGAACCCCGCGAGCATTCCCGATATCTTCCTCAAGGAGACCCAGCAGGTCGCCGGCGAGCAGATCATCGAGGAGCCGTTCTTCCCGATCCGGACCTCGTCGTCACCGATCCTGCGCGGCGTCGCCGACGACGGTCTCCCGCGTCTGCGTGGCTACAACGGCACGACGGCCAAGCCCGCGGCCCAGACGGTGCTGGTCACCGCTCGCGACGATCCGCTGCTGTCCCAGTGGCAGTACGGCCTGGGTCGATCCGTGGCGTGGACATCGGACTCCACGGGACGCTGGGCGCGTGACTGGCTGGGCTGGGACGGGTTCTCGCGCTTCTTCTCCCAGCTCGTCGCCTGGACGTTCCCGGGCGAGGAGACGGCCGGGATCGAAGCCTCGTTCGAGGTATCGGGCGAGACGACGACGCTTCGCGTCGAGAGCGTCGGCTCGGACGGCTCCGCACGCGACTTCTACTCGACCTCGGCGGTCATCGTCGGGCCTGATCTCGAGCCCCGCCAGGTCTCCCTGGTGCAGGTGGCGCCCGGCGTCTACCAGGCGCCGCTGGGTGCGTTGGATCCAGGCGCCTACGCCGTACGTGTCACCCAGACCCAGCCCGGGATGGCACCGCTTGGCCGGACGGTCGGGCTTGTCGCCCCGACCGCGGCGGAGTATCGGAGCCTCGGTCCGAACGAGCCGTTCCTGGCGGCGGTCAGGACTGCCACCGGGGGCAAGGTGGTGGCCACGCCGCAGGATCCGTGGATCCACGACCTCCGCACGACGAACCGCTTCGCGGATCTGTGGCCGCTCCTGCTGGTTCTCGCCCTCCTCCTGTGGCCGCTCGACATCGCGCTCCGCCGTGTCTCGATCGGACGTCGTGAGTTCGCGGCGGCCGGTGGATGGGTCCGCGGGGTCGGTCGCGGCCGGCACCGCGTGGCGGCGAGGAGTGTCGCGGGCGAGGGGATGCTCGCCGCGCGCGACCGGGCGACATCAAGTTCGGCGCGAACGGCGATGCGCGTCTCTGGCAGTGAAACGGTCGAGACCAGCGGGGCTCCCGATGCAGTTTCGGATCATGGGCGACCGGTACAGACGCCCGTGACCTCGGCCGCGCTGGCGTTGCCTCCGTCCGCGCCAACCGCACCTCCGTCCGCGCCAACCGCACCTCCGTCCGCGCCGCCAGCGAACGACCCGGCGGACACCATGGCCCGGCTGCGTGATGCCAAGCGTCGGGCCCGGGAGAGATAGCGACCGATCCCGCAGGCGACCCCCTCGCGCAAGGCGACCCCGCAAGGCGATCCCGCAGGCGACCCCCTCGCGCAAGACGAGCCCTCGCGCGTGGATCCCGACCCGGGACATCCGTCAGCGCGCACGGGTCGGCGGCAGCTCCTCCATCTCCGGCCCGTCATCATCGACCACCGGCCGAACGGTGGCGAGGCTAACCACCGAGCGGCCACGCCGTCGTGATCCGCGCAGACCGCTGAGCAACGCTACCGCGACCAGACAACCGGCCAGGATCGCCGGCCATGGCAGGACCCGATAGTCGATGCCACCGACGACCGTGGGTGCGAGTGTGGCGACGTTCCCGGCTGGATCCTCGGCGCTGATGGTCAGCGTCTGTGGCCACGGCCAGAGGCTCCGTTCCAGCGTGAACGCACCGGTCACGTCCGCGACCGCGGTTCCCCCACCGTCCACCCTCACGGTCGCCCCCGGATCGGTCCGACCGTCGAGGCTGGCCGTGAACGGCCAGGGCAGGCTCAAGACCGGTGCGTCGAGCGTGATCGCCGGCGGTTCCGTGTCGCGGCGGACATCGAAGCGCCGGCCGTCGGCGATGTCGCCTACGTCGTCGATCGTGGCCACAGTGACGCTCCAGCGACCGGCGATGCCGGGCCCGCCGGAACCGACGCGTCCACCCAGGGGGATCTCGACACCCGGCAGATCACCGAATGACGTCCCGTCGGAGGCGGCGGTCGGGGCGCGACGCAGGAACGTTCGCACGGATCCGTCGCTCGTCGGCTCGAAGATGGTATCGGGCCCGACTGCTGTCGCCGGACGGATGGGGCCGGGATCCAGGGGCTCGACCACGACGGCGAGGCGAACACCGGGATCGGTCCGGATGATGGTCGCAGGTCCGCGCGCCGCGAGCGGCGTTGTCGCGATGCTCGCCGGACGTGCGCCGTCGAACAGCGAGGACGCAGGGACGTCCGCGATGGCAAACGGGTAGCTGGTCAGTGACCGCCAGCGCCCACCAGAGCCGTCGGCCCATGGATCGGGGGCCACGGGCGGCTCCGAGGTGTTCGGCCAGGCGAGACCCGACGCGACCAGCACCCTTCGTCCGTCAGCGGTCGCTCCGCCGTCACCGGTCGCTCCGCCGTCTGCGGTCGCTCCGCCGTCTGCGGCAGCCTCGACGTATGCCGCGATCGGTCTTGTGCCCACCCACAGCGGGCCTTCGGCGAGATCCGTCGAGGAACAGGACAGGCGGGTCATCGCCACGAACAGGTCAGCGCATGACTGATCAAGGCCCCGATCACGCCATGCGACCGGCCGGGTCGAGGCGTCGGCCGACGCGCGAGCGGCCCCGACAGCGATCGCCCATCGGGCCCTGGATCCCGGCGTGTCCCAGCGTACTGTCGCCGGCCCCGTGGAGATGGATCCTGATGCAGTCCTGCCGAGGGCTTCC
Source organism: uncultured Anaerolineaceae bacterium (assembly GCA_964396565.1). GTDB lineage: Bacteria > Chloroflexota > Limnocylindria > Limnocylindrales > CSP1-4 > SPCO01. Next base: position 4,686 of record CAYNGM010000065.1, read on the forward strand.
GCGCCGATGGATGGACGACCGTCGATCGACGGCTCCAGCCAGACCACCCGTGGTGGATCGAGCGCCTCACCGAGGGGCAGCGCTTCCGGGCTGGCGATCCGGATGTCGTCCCAGCCGGACCACGGATCGATGATCGACAGGCCGCGCGGACCACGGGCCAGGAGTTCGTGACGACCGTCAGAGTCGACATCGATACGAACGGGCGGTGCCATCGCCGGCGGGAGTGTCACCTCCTCGACAGGGGCACTCCCGATCCTCGTGCCGTCGCTCGGGTGGTAGGCGACGAGCTCGATCATCGTCCTGGGCCTGTCGTCGTTGGCACAGGCGGTCCAGCCGTACACCGCGAGATCGTCGCCGGGAACGTCGTCAAATCGACCGAAGACCCCGGGGCCTGCCAGGTCATCGATCATCGTCGACCACGGCTGACGGCTGAGGTCCGCGCTCCCGTAGGTTCGAAAGCGTGTCCGCGGACAGCCCGGCCCGAGATCGAGCCCAGCCGACAGGGCCGTGACGAGGTCGAGGCGGCCATCACCATCGATGTCCGCTGCGCCGGCCCGCGCGATCTCGCCATCGGGTGCGGCTCGGTCGATCTCGACGATCCGTGGCGGTGGCGACGATCCCGATGGTGACGTCGGTCCGGGCGGCGTCGACGATCCAGGCGAAGATCCCGGCGACGATCCGGGCGACGACACCTCGACGGTGACGATCCGGCTCCCACCGGCCGTCGAGGTGACCAGGACGGCAAACCGCTGCCCGCCGAGTCCGATAAGGATCGGCCCCCTGAAGGTGTGGCCGCCTGTCGGGCCAAGGTCGATCCGACTCATCGTCGCGACTCGCCACGACCCGTCCCGTTCGAGGACGGACAGGTCGAAGCTGACGCGATCGCCGGCCAGCGGGTCGACGACCAGCAGACGTGGAGCGCCATCGGGTCCAGGTTCGTTCAGCACGGCGACATCAGCCCGGGGCAGATCGAGTACCGCAGGTGTCGCTGTCTCCGCGCCATCCTCGGCGCGGACCGGCTGCGATGTGATGACGCTGAGCGCCACGAGACAGAACAGGAGCGAGACCGCGCTCGGGCTCCGCATCACCGGTCGTGCGGCGCCTCGTACCTCGCCCCGAAGTCGGGGCCGTGACAGGCTTGACCCTGGGTGCGACCGCGACCAGTCCGCATCGAAGAGCGGCCACCATCCCAACGCCTTCCGGGGGCCCACAAGGGCGCCATCCTACTCGGGATGGCTCACCACGGATATCACCGTCGGGGACTACCCGCGATCACGGCCCGGTCCGAGCCGCGGGCCACGGGCCTCGGCCCGGTCCGAGCCGCGGGCCACCGTTGCGGAGCGACGCCCATCTCGCCGCCCGATTCCCACCCCATGGTCCTACGGGAGGAGGAACGCCCGGGCCATGACCGATCAGCAGGCCTGGCTCGCCTTCACTCCCCGAATGTCCCACCACGCGGGTGGCACGTCGGTTGAAGGGGACGCCGTCGCCCCAAGCCGTCCGACTCCGACCGTTCGTTCGTCCGTAGACCCACCGGGTGGGAATCTCGAGGCGAAATCCCTCCCAAGCCCTCCCTACTCTTCTCCCCCCACCCTCCCGGCACATCCCGGCACATCCCGGCGCGCGGTGCTAGCCTCGCGGGCGATGCACCCCATCCGACCGACCCGACGCCTCCTGCTCCTGCTCCTGCTCGCGCTCGGCACCCTCACGATCTCGGCGTGCGGCCGGATCTCGACCGCGTCGCCGGAACCGACCCCAGCTGACTTCCAGGGCATCGCCACGGAACTGACCAAGCGCCACATCGCCATCGACGCCATCGTGTCCGGCGATGCCGGCTGCACCGACACGATCCTCGTCCCGACCGCCATCGGGCTCGACGCCAAGGGGCTTGACCAGGCAACGCCCGTCCGGATCCATCTCTTTATCTTCCGGAACCGGGAGTCCTTCGAGAAGCTGCGGGCCAGCATCGACACCTGTGCAGCGAGCTTCGTGACCGACCCGGATACCTTCGAATCGATGGAGCAGTCACCGTTCGTCGTAGCGGGTCAGGGCCCGTGGGCACCAGAGTTCCACGCCGCCATTCGCGACGCCCTCGTTGTGGCGGCAGGGACCGGCGACTGACGCTTCCGACTCTCGACACCGAGTCCCCGCGGTCGCTCAGGTGGTGCGGTCCGTTGGGGTTCGGTCGGGCACGTGATGGAGCAGTGACCTAGACCTTCCCATGCCACCCCGGACTCCCGGGTCACGGTCCGCGGCGGTGCGGAACGGGAAAGTGCGGTCATGCCCGCTGACCGCCGGAAGACCCGGTCCCCACTCGTCATCCTCAGCCTGCTCGCGCTCATCGCCGTCGAGTCCACCGGTGTCGCCATCGCGCGGTCGATCCCGGTGCAAGTGGCGGTAGACGCTCCCGCTGGTGCCGTCGCCAACGCCGCGACCGCGACGGCCGTAACGGGGGCGATCGCCGGCGTCGGACTCAAGCCCGCCGCTATCGAACCCGATCCGTTGGAGGCGTTCCGTTCGCTGACCTCGGTCCGATCCGCGACCCCGACTGCTGCGGTGGAGTGGATCACCAGATCCCGGATCCCGACGCCCGCAGCCACCGCGCGCTCCGAGTCGAAGGACGGCAAGGACGGCAAGACCAGCGCCAGCGGCGACGACAAAGGCGGTGCCGGCCGTTCGAAGGCGACGCTGACCGGACGAAACAGGGTCTGGATCCCGTCCCTTGGCATCCGCCGTTCAGTCAGCGGGTTCGCCTGTTCGTCGAATGCCTATCCCGGCAACAGGGTCTACAGATGGGGCTGTGCGGGCCGCAACAACGTCTACCTGTTCGGCCATGCCCACAGCGTCTTCAAGCCACTCCACGACGCCTACGTCCGCGGTCGACTCAAGAAGGGCATGAAGGTCCTCTACGCCGACGGCAAGGGCAAGGTCTCTACCTATCGGGTCACGTGGTGGCGGGTGGTGGCTCCCGACAAGGGCGAGTTCGCCTATGCCGCGCAATCGAAGCCGAGCATGACCCTCCAGACATGCGTCGGGGCGAAGAGCCAGTTCCGTCTCGTCGTCCGGCTCGTACGAGTCGACTGACCGGATCTCGCTGACGGGCGCGGGCGCCCGCTACGTCACCCGCAGATCCAGCACCTGACGGCCGATGACCAGCCGCTGGACCTGGCTCGTCCCCTCCCCTATCTCGGTCAGTTTCGCGTCGCGAAGATAGCGCTCGACCGGGTAGTCCGTCACGTATCCGTAGCCGCCGTGGATCTGCACGGCGTTGTTGGTCGCGCGGCTGCTGACCTCCGAGGCGAAGAGCTTGGCCTGGGCCGCGGCGAGCCCGTAGTCACGACCCTGGTCCTTGAGCCAGGCAGCGCGACGGACCATCGCTCGGGCGGCCTCGATCTCGGTCGACATGTCGGCCACCATGAACGCCACGCCCTGGAACGACCCGATCGGCCGTCCGAACTGCTCGCGCGTCTGGGCATACGGGATGCTGGCGTCCAGAGCCGCCTGGGCAAGCCCGACGGCCATCGCGCCGATGCTGATCCGGCCGCCGTCGAGGATCTTCAGGAACGTCCGAAAACCGGCCCCGCGCTCGCCGAGCAGGTTCCCCGCCGGGACGCGGGCGCCCTCGAAGCGGAGTTCGCCGGTCGCTGACGCGTGCAAACCGAGCTTGTCCTCCAGGCGTCCGACGCTGAACCCCGGCGTCTCCGCGGGCACGATGAACGCGCTGATCTCCGCCGCCCCCCGCTCGGTCGTGCCCGTGCGCGCCGTCACGATGTACGTCCCCGCCTGCCCAGCGTTGGTGATGAAGCGCTTTGCGCCATCGATGACCCACTCGTCGCCGTCCGCGCGGGCCGTGGTCCGCGTACCGCCGGCGTCGGAACCAGCACCAGGTTCGGTCAGGCCATACGCGCCAAGGACACGGCCGCCGGCCATGGGCACGAGGAATCGCTGCTGCTGCTCGTGGGTCCCGGCCATGTGGAGCGGACCGCAGCCGAGCGAGGTGTGCGCCGCCACGATGATCCCGAGCGAGCCCCAGACGCGCGAGATCTCCTCGACCGCGACCGCGTAGGCCAGCGTGTCGAGACCTGCACCGCCCTCGTCCTCGGGGATCGGGATACCCAGCCAGCCGAGCTCGCCGATGCGACGAACTATCTCGGCTGGGAACCGCCGTTCGCGCTCGTGCTCCTCGATGACCGGCGCGACCTCGGTCACCATGAAGTCGCGGATCGTGTCGCGCAGCAGCGAGTGTTCCGAGGGCAGGTCGAGATCCATCACCGCCGAGCCTACCATCGGAACTGGTGATGGAGGACCATCACCGGTCAAACTCGTGGATAACCCTCTTGACCGCGGGTGCGCCGGAGACGCAGCATGCGCTGGCGTCCCCACATCCCGACGACCCGGCACACCCCGGAGCAGCGATGGCGTCTGACGGTTCGCAGCTTGCCGCTTCGCCCATCGCCTCGAGCGGACACCTGCCCAAACGCCGATCGGCCCTCGTCGTCCTCCCATTCGTCCTCGTCGGCATGGTCACACTCGGACGCCTGCTGGCGGCACCGGCCGACGCCACATCCCGCACGAGCGCCGGTGTCGAGAGCGCCACCCACGCAGAACTAACCAGCGCGGCCTCGGCGACCCTCGAGGCGGCCCTCACGCGTGGTCCCGGCATCACCTTCGAGATCGTCCAGACGAGCATGGTCGTGGCCCGACCGGGCGGACCCCTCGTCGACATCCCGGACCCGGCCGACCGGACCCGGAGTCTGGGCCAGGCCGAGACGTACGCCATCGGCATGCTGATCGAGCGCGGTCAGGCATCGCCCGACGGCTTCTGGATGGAACTGCTCCAGGGTCCGGCGCCCGGCGCCGAGGCCGGGTACCGCCTGGACACCGCCCAGCTCCGCCGCGAGGCCCT